>JAFTFA010000158.1 GCA_017449785.1 Muribaculaceae bacterium
AAGTTACTACTTTTGCACGATTATTGATTGCTAACGGACAAAATTTAAACGAAATAGACTTCATGAAAAAATTCATTTTCACCGTCATCGTAGCCATCGCCGGATGGTTTAACGCGCAGGCACAGTCGGTGCCCGCCCCCGAGAGATACAACGATTTTATCGAGCAGGTAGCCGCCCTTGACCAGGTGAGGGCCGAATTCCTGATGAATGCCACCATGGAGACGCTGGTCAGCGACCCCAAGGGGTATCGCCAGATGATGGAACTGGCCGAGAAACGCTTCAGTGACGCAGCCGACCCCATCCACAACGAGGGACTCTACATGGTCGTGCTCAAGCATGCCATTGAGCAGTATGTCCTGAGCAATACCGAGAAGGAGAAACAGCGCCTGTTGCTGGAGGGTGCCAAGAAGAACATGATCGGCACCATCGCAGCCGACTTTGACTACGTCACGCCCGACGACAAGACCGTCCATCACCTCAAAGATCTGAAGGCCAACTATGTCCTGGTTTATTTCAACAACCCGGACTGCGAATCTTGCGAGAAAGTCAAGGAGCGCCTGGCCAGCAATGAGCTCATCAACAAGATGGTCAATGAGAAGAAACTCATCGTGCTCGCCATCTACCCCTATGACGACCAGAACCTGTGGAAGAAGGCCAAATATCCCAAAATGATGATCAATGGCTGGAACCAGAGCCGCCAGATCGAGTATGCCGAACTCTATGACCTGCCCACCCTGCCCTGCTTCTATCTGCTGGACAAGGACTACAAGGTGCTCATCAAGAATGAAGGCAGTCTCAACAAGGTCGAAGCCTATCTCAACGACCTGCTCAATCCCCAGGTAGCGGGACCCGAACTCCCCGAGGCCGACCCCACCGCCAAGAAACAGCCTGCCGCAGTAGCAGCATCGCCCAGTGATCCCAGGACCGTCAGCAGCGAGAAGATGCTGGGTTACCTGCTGGAGAACAAGAGCCAGGAGATATATGACAGCCTCGCCGACCAGGTCAAGTCCCAGGTGCAGCCCACCACATTTGAGGGCGCCCTCTCACAGATCGAGACCCAGATGGGCAAGTACCAGAGCCATGAGCCCTGGATGATCCAGAAGTTTCAAGGCACCGAGGCCTACACGACCCTCATGAACTTCGAGAAGGCTCAACTGGGCTTCATCATCGCCTATGACAAGGATGGCAAGATCATCGGCATCAACATGGTGCCCGCCCAGGCCATCAAGCATTAAAGATTTCCCTCAATACACTTGAAGAGGAGGGAGTAGAGAGGAGGGAGAATAATTTTCAGGGGCCTATCAGTTTGAGCTGGAGGTTGAGCCCTTTACTACACCCTACACCTCAAGTATTTAAAGTAGCTGCGCAACTTTAAATACTTAAATAGGTTACAGTCCCGCACCAGGTGTGATTCACCACCTGATCCGGGACTGTCATGGTGAGATGGCCGGTAGGCTTTACCGCGTCATGCGCTTGAGGACATTGTAGCTGGGCAGGACACCGAGCTCGCCCGCCTTGCTCAAGTCGGCGACGCCCAGGGTCTTATTACCCATGCGCAGGTACATCAGGCCACGGTTATAGTAGGCCTCGCCCAGATCGGGCTTGAGTTCGATGGCAGCGTTGTAGCAGCTGATGGCGCTCGTGTAGTCACCCTGCAACATGAAGGCATTGCCCTTGTTGAAGTGGGCATACACGTTCTTGGGCGAGAGTTTGATAGCCTGATCCAGATCGTCTTGCATCATGTCGAGCGTGGTGACGTCCTGGCGCTGACGCAGCATCGCCTGTGACTTGACGTCAGGCGCATCGGCGGGCAGTCCGGCCGAACCGGCATCACGGGCCTGGGCCATGCGGTATTGCATGTAGTGGGCATCGGCCCGCAACAGGTAGGCCAGCATGAACTGCGGACTCAGGGCGATGGCAGCGTCGGCATCGGCGATGGCGGCATCGGGATTCTTGACAAGCAGGTAGTCCAGGCCACGGGCAAAATAGTCAATGCTGCGGGGCTTGGATGTCGACAGCAGGCTGTTGTAGTAGTCGATGTTGGAGAAGTGGCGGTGGATATCGTCCTCGCTGAGCTGGGGGTCACCGTTGACGAGCGTCAACGTGGCGGGCAACAATCGCGACTCGTTGATGTCGCCGATCTCGCGGATGTAGGGGGTCTTGCCGTTGAGCTTGTTGTCCTGGGCATAATAGGACAGGGTGAACATGGGCATCGGTTCCACCTCGATGTTGTCGTTCTGGACATGGCCGCGTTGACGGTTGGCATACTCGGGCTTGACGGCATCGTTGTCATGAACCGTGAGCAGGGTGTTGAAGCGGTTGATGATTTCCTCGGCGGTCTCGGGCTCGTCCTCAACAGGATTGAGAGCGCGCTGCTCGGCCTTCTTGATGGCTGCGGCTGCCTCGATCTCGGCTGGGTTGAAGTTGGACACATGGGTCTTCTTGCGGCGGAAGATGGCCATCGCCTTCTCATAGTCGGCATCGCCGCCCTTGTGGTCGCCCATGCGCCGCTTGGCCTCGCCACGAGCCATGTAGCCCGCCTCAAACTCGGGATACTTCTTCAGGATCGCGGTGAAGTCCCTGACGGCTTCACGGAACTGGCGTGTGCGCATGTGCAACAGTGCACGGTTGTAGAGCGCCATAAAGTTGGATGGATTGCTCTTGAGCACAAAGTCAAAGTCACTGATGGCCTTGTTGTTCTCGCCGACCTCGGCGCGCAGCAGTCCGCGGTTGAAGTGAGCCTCCTGGCTGGATGGATCGAGGCTGATGGCGTAATCATAGTCGGACATCGCACCAAAGTAATCATCCAGGTTATACTTCATGTAAGCACGGTTGATGAAGTAGCCCGCTAAGCGCGGCTCCAGCAGAATGGCGCTGTCCATGTCGGCCAGCGCACGCTCAAAATCGTGCTGGGTGCGGGTCATGATCTCGGCACGCATGACATAGGCACTGGCATTGTTCTTGCCCAGGGCGATACCCCGGTTCAAGTTCTCGAGGGCGGCAGTAGTGTCCTTGATGGCCAGGTTCAACTGCGCCAGGCCGATGTAGGCGCGGTCATTGCGGCGGTCCAGTTGCAGCAGCCGGTCAAAGGTCACCCGTGCCTCGTCATAGTTTTTCAACGCACTCTCGCAGATGGCACGATTGAACAGCAGGTTCTTGTCCTCGGGCATGAGGTTCAAGCCAGCGTCATAGTCCTCGACTGCTCCGCTGAAATCGCCCAGGTTTTGTCGCGAGACACCTCTCACCTGATAGGCATCGACGATAAAGGGGTTGCGCTCAATCGCCATGCCGGCATCCTGCTCGGCACCACGATAGTCCTCCAGGCTGATCTTGGCCACCGACCGGTAGAAATAAGGTTCGGCCAGGAAGGGCTTTGCCTTGATGGCCTGATTAAAATACTGGATGGCAAGGATGTAGTCCTCAAAGTAGAGCGCATTGCGCCCGATATTCACCACCTGCTCGGTGTTGATCTGGGCCTGCACTCCAATTGATGCAGCCAACATGGACAGCGACAATGCCAGGATACGGTATATCGTGAGTCTTCTTTTCATTATAACAATAATCTGACAACAAAAGTAGAAGAAAACCTTATGTGATGGCAAGGAATTAAGTAAATTTAATCGAAATTAAGTTTTATCGGCTATCGCCGCAGTGATATCATCGGCAGTGATGATGGATAATTGAGCCTTGTCGGCTTCGTCATGTGAGGACAGCCTCACGGCCTGAGCCTTGATAGAGCGTTCAAACAGATTGCGCACGTATCGGGCATTGCCGAAATCTTTTCCCCTACTTGCAACACACTGCGCGAAATGGCGCGCCAAAACATTTTCGCCCTCGGCCTGCAGGATGTATTCATACTGCTGCACCATGCCCAGGAATATCTGTTTCAACTCATCGGCAGTGTAATCTTCAAAATGGATGTACCGATTGAAACGCGAACGCAAACCAGGATTGGAATTGATGAAATGCTGCATCTCATCCTCATATCCAGCAAGAATCACCACCAGGCGGTCACGATCATCCTCCATGCGCTTGACCAGTGTAGCAATTGCCTCCTTGCCGTAATCCTGATTGCCTGCACCGATCAACGAATAGGCTTCATCAATAAACAACACACCATCAAGGGCACTATCAATGACCTTGTTGGTCTTTACTGCCGTTTGTCCCACATACTCGGCGACAAGCCCCGACCTGTCGGTCTCGACAAGATGACCTTTCTGCAAGATACCCAACTCCTTATAGATTCCAGCGACAATTCGTGCTACCGTTGTTTTTCCCGTGCCTGGATTGCCCGTAAACACACAATGATAAGAGATGGTAGGCGTCTTCATGCCAGCTTCTTCACGGCGACGATTGATCTCAATTACTTTATGTAATGCAGAAATCTCTTCTTTAACCGTTTGCAAGCCTACAAGTTTAAATAAGTCATCAAAGGTTTTGTCAGGATTTTTCTCTCCTGAATGACTATTGCCGCTAAGGTCATCAACACGTTCATGCAGTTCTGTCAACCATTCACTTCTTTCTGATGTCATACCATCGATACAAACAATCATAACGGCAAGTCGATTCAACCACTTACGGGCATCTGCTAAATAGCGATCTTCGGTATGTGTATCCTTGATGGCTCTTATAATTGAAAAGTCTGTTGCAGTTGACTCTACAGTTGATGCACATTCTTCTCTAAGTTGATTGATAAAATGTTCATATAGATGGATTTTTTTATCGATAATGCCATTTTTCATCGACTCGCTGTATGCTTCAAATGTCCTGAAATCTCCATCATCAAATAATGATGAAGAAATGGCCCATCACAGCTGCCCCCTCTTGTTATTCAAATCCAGGTTTATATCTATGCCCAACTGATTAAGACACCAGCCGATGTCCCTAAAAAGTAGTGATTCAATCCTAGCTATCAAATTATCTTGATTATATTCAGGCACAGAATCCTCGTTACCTACCAAAGCGACAATTCCATTCCAGAAAGAAAGATCCCGGCTCATCTTATCGCACAATGTCATCAGATGATCCATAGCTTCTTTCAGATCGCCAAAATCATCTTCCTTCAACAAGACATTAAATTTTTCAATTGAGGGAGTGAGAACATGAGAATCTTCAAAACTGCTACTTCTTGTCAGATCTCTCTTTGGGACGGAACAAAAGTCGTATAAAAACAATGGCACCAGCACCAAAAGCGCAATAAGCCAATATGGGGAGGAAACAATAGCAAAAGCAATGTCAAAAAACAATAATAATATGAGAAATCTCGAGTAGTCTGTCATAAAATGTTATTCTCTTTAAAAGTAGTGACTGCAAAATTAGCACACAATTTCGGCTTCTACAACTTCATTTGCTCTTAATTTTCTTAAAATAGGTCAAAGGATTTGGTGGGGTGAAGAAAAAGTGCGAATTTTGAAGTTTGAAACTGAAAAAGGACTGATCAAAGATGAGAAAATATATCGTTTTCACCCTATTGCTGGCCATGCTGATGGCCCCTGCCACGATGGATGCCCGCAAGAAGAAAGACAAGAAACTGGAGAAGCGCGGCGTGAACGTGGAGAACGTCGTCGCCAACGTGGAGCAGCCCATGCGTGAAGTGCCCGTCACCGACCCCGCCAAGCAGCTCTATGGCGAGTGGGACATCGTGATGCTGCGCAACAAGAAGAAGGTCTATACCCTGGAGCGGGCCTACCTGTACCTGGACTTTGCCAACGGCAACAAGGTGTATGGCAACAATGGCTGCAACACGATCAACGGCACCTTCCAGATGAGCGGCAACAACCTCAAGTTCAACGACTTCATCTCGACCGGGGA
>JAFTFA010000159.1 GCA_017449785.1 Muribaculaceae bacterium
CTGGTTATCAAAATAGAAGAAACCTTCTTTCCACTGTGTGTAGGGGTAGGTGTCAACTGTCTTGACGGCCAGTTGCGAGCCGGCCAGTGAGGCCTGTTGGCCTGGCGTGAGCACTTGGTCGGCTTCTTGGCACTTGACAAGCACGCGGCCCGACACCAGCGTGACCGAGGCATCACGGCCTGAACGCGCCCGCACATTGAATGCGGTACCCAATACCCTCGTCGTGAGGAAGTCGCTATAGACGATGAAGGGACGTTTGGGGTCTCGCTTCACCTCAAAATAGGCTTCGCCCTGTAGCCGCACCTCGCGCATGTCGCCGGTGAAGCGGTCGGGAAATTCCAGGTGGCTCTCGGCATTGAGCCACACCTGTGTGCCATCGGCAAGCGTCAGGTGATAATCCTTGCCGCGTGGTGTGGATAGTGCCATCAGTTGAACGGGGGCACTGGAGGGTTGATCCAGCTTCATCTGACTGCCGCTCGCCTGCTGTTGCTTGCCATCGGCAGTTGACAGGGTGACATCATCAATCTCATCGGGAATATTGATGGCAAATGATGTTGCATCTACATGAGCGACACTTGTCGTTGGGCTTGTCCAGAACCTATATCCAATAATAAGCGCCAGAGTCGCCGCAATGCCAGCAACCCAGCGAACCCATGACCGCGCATACATCGGCACAACCCCATCTGCGTCGGTATCATTCTCATCGGTGAGCTCTAATTTCTCTCTGACTTCCTGCCACTGCCCATCAATATCGGGACATGAGACGTGTTCACGAGATAATGCCTCGCGCAATTCCCATTGCTCATGAGGATTGAGCGGTTGAGGTTCTTCTATGTTCTTGTTATCCTGTTTCATTTCACTAGTTGATACATGATAATAACAACAGCGGTACAAACTTTAACATTTTTTTACCCAATGAAATCCTCATCTGGGCAAATGAGCGTTGAATAATCTTCTTCACACCATCAACACTGATTCCAAGCATGTCGGCAACATCCTGATTGCTCTTCTGCTCGTAGAAGCGTAAATACAAGACACGTCTCACTCGCTCGGGCTGGCGATTGAGCACTGCCTTCAAGTGTGTTATACGTGCCTCATATTCATTCCAGTCTGTTTCGGTATAATGCTCTAAATCATTCAGCACTTCTTCCATCAATGGGACTTGACGGTTGCTCTGTTTCAATTGATCAAGGCAACGGTTGCGTACACTTGTATATAGATAGGATAAAACTGTGTTCTGGTCAATGGTTTCTCTTAAACGCCACACGTTAACAAAGACTTCACTGACAACATCTTTGGCAATATCCTCATCGTGAGTAATGGCATGTGCATGATAATACAGCCGTTCATAGTTTTGCTTGAACAGATTCTCATATTCATGGACTGTCAAAATCCCACTTTGATTCATCCCCACATTATTATATTGAATTTTAGTGGGCACAAAGATAAAAAAAATTCTCAAAACAGATGAATAATGATATGAAAATCATTTTATAACTGATGAGCGAGCTCAGAATGTGACATGAGGGTGCGCAATCACAATAAAAAATTTCAAAATCTTCAAAAAAATGTACACCAGTAGATGAATTGAACGTATATAGGGCAAACAAGCGAGAATCATAAACTTTACAAACTAAATAATAAGAAATAAAATGATGAAGAAGATTGCGACATTATTGACGATGGTGACGGTAGCGATGCTTGCCGTTGCCCAGATGGCTAATCCCGTCACGTTTACTTCCCAACTCAAGACCACCAACGGCTCCAGCGAGGGCGAAATTGTCTTTACAGGTAAAATCGACAAGGGCTGGCATGTGTATTCCACCAACCTGGGCGATGCAGGACCCACTGAGGCATCCATTACCTTCCACAAGAAGGACGGTGTGGAACCAGTGGGTAAACTTAAGGCTGTAGGCAAGGAAATCTCTAAGTTCGACGAGATGTTCGGCGCCAAACTTCGTTACTTTGAAAATAACGTGCAGTTCGTGCAGAAGGTGAAGTTCACCAAGCCAAACTATGATATTGATGCCGACCTGGAGTACGGCGCATGCAACGACCAGTCGTGCCTGCCGCCGTCGAGCGTAAGCCTCAAGAAGGCAGGCAAGTCACCTGCCGTTGACGGTGAGGCCGACAAGAACAAGGAGGAAGAGAACAAGGCAAAGGCTGAGGCCGAAGCCAAGGCCAAAGCCGACTCGCTCGCAGCCCTGGCAGCCGCAGCTGCCGATAGTGCCGCGATGGGCGCTCCCGTCGATAGTGCGGCACTTGCAGCCCTCGACCATGATGCGCTGTGGAAACCCGTCGTGGGTGACATCCAAGCCATCGACGGCACCGCTGGTGGCAGCAGTAGCCGCTCGTTATGGTGGATCTTCCTGATGGGTCTGCTGGGCGGTCTGGTGGCATTGTTCACGCCGTGCGTGTGGCCCATCATCCCCATGACGGTGAGCTTCTTCCTCAAGCGTGCCAAGAATGATAAGAAAAAGGGCATCAAGGATGCTATCACCTATGGCATCTCGATTGTCGTCATCTACCTACTGTTAGGCCTAATTGTGACGGCGATCTTCGGTCCCAGTGCGCTGAACGCCCTCTCGACCAATGCCGTGTTCAACATCTTCCTGTGCCTGCTGCTGGTTGTATTCGCGCTGTCGTTCTTCGGCATGTTCGAGATCAAGCTGCCCAGCAAGTGGTCCAACGCCGTTGACAACAAGGCCAGCACCACCAGCGGCCTGCTGTCCATCTTCCTGATGGCATTCACGCTCGTGCTGGTATCGTTCTCCTGCACGGGTCCCATCATTGGCTTCCTGCTCGTGGATTTTGCCACCAGCGGCAACTTCTGGGGTCCCGCCATCGGTATGCTGGGCTTCGCATTGGCACTGGCTCTGCCGTTCACGCTGTTCGCCCTCTTCCCCTCGTGGTTGAAGTCGGCACCCAAGTCGGGCGGCTGGATGAACATCCTCAAGGTGACGCTCGGCTTCATCGAGTTGGCATTTGCCTGCAAGTTCTTCTCTGTGGCCGACCTGGCCTACGGCTGGCACCTGATGGACCGCGAGGTGTTCTTGTGCCTGTGGATCGCCATCTTCGGTCTGCTGGGCCTCTACCTCATCGGCAAACTCAAGTTCCAGAGCGACATCGTCATGCCTGGCGACGAGACCAAGCCCATGCCTGTGATCTGCATCATGGGCGGATTGATTTCGATAGCCTTCGCCATCTATATGATTCCGGGTCTGTGGGGTGCACCGTGCAAGGCCGTGAGCGCCTTCTCGCCGCCCATGAACACCCAGGACTTCAACCTCAACACCAAGGAGGTGCGCGCCGCCTATACCGACTATGAGCAGGGTATGGCCGCCGCTGCCGCAGCAGGCAAACCCGTATTCCTGGACTTCACGGGCTTTGGCTGCGTGAACTGCCGCAAGATGGAGGCTGCCGTGTGGACCGATCCCAGCGTGGCCGACAAGCTGAACAAGGACTATGTGCTCATCTCGCTCTTTGTCGATGACAAGCGCCCGTTGCCCGAGCCCATCGAGGTGACTGAGGCCACAGGAGAGAAGCGCACCCTGCGCACCATCGGCGACAAGTGGAGCTACCTACAGCGCTACAAGTTCGGCAGCAACACCCAGCCGTTCTACGTCTGCGTTGACCCGCAGGGCAATGCCTTGAGCGGCTCGTTCAGCTACAAGGAGGACGTTCCCGCCTTCCTCGACTTCCTGGACGGCGGCCTGACCAAATTCAAAGAATAAATTTGAGTTGTAAGTTTTAAGTTTTTAGTTGTAAGTAATAATACTATTGTCTCATCGGTTTTTCAGGCGATGGTAATTGTACTTAAAACTTAAAACTTACAACTAAAAACTAAAACATAATGATTGAAGAGAAAACGAGAGAGCAGATTATTGCGTTGATGAAGCGCGAGGTGGTGCCTGCCGTGGGCTGCACCGAGCCCATGGCGGTGGCCCTGTGTGTCGCCCGAGCCACCGAGGCACTGGGCAATAAACCCGAGAAAATCACGGCACTGCTCAGTGCCAACATCCTCAAGAACGCCATGGGCGTGGGCATTCCCGGCACGGGCATGATCGGCCTGCCCATCGCCATCGCCCTGGGCGCGCTCATCGGCAAGAGCGAGTACCAGCTCGAGGTCATCAAGGACGTCTACCCCGACGTCATCGAGCAGGGCAAGCAATACATCAATGAGGGCCGCATCGACATCCAGTTGAAACAGGGTGAATGCGACAAACTCTATGTCGAGATCCTGTGCGAAGGCGACGGCCACACTGCCAGCGCCATCATCAGCGGATCACACACCCACTTTGTGAAGGTCACCCGCGACGACAAGGTGCTGCTCGATGAACTTGCCGGGCGCAGCAATGATGTCGACGATGGCGACATCGAGCTCAAGTTGCGGCTGGTCTATGACTTTGCCATGCAGGCCCCTCTTGACGAGATCGGCTTCATCATCGAGACCCGTGACTATAACCTCAAGGCCGCCCGGGAGTCGCTCAAGGGCAACTACGGCCATTGTCTTGGCAAGACCATGGACAGGCCGCTGAGTCACGGCATCTTTGGCAACACCATCTTCTCGCGCATCCTCTCCAAGACCGCACTGGCCACCGATGCCCGCATGGGCGGCGCCTTGATTCCCGTGATGAGCAACAGCGGCTCGGGCAACCAGGGCATCTGCGCCACCAATCCCGTTGCCGTCTATGCCATGGAGAACGAGAACACCGAGGAGGAACTCATCCGAGCCCTCACGCTGAGCCACCTCACCGCCATCTACATCAAGCAGAGCCTGGGCAAGTTGAGCGCCCTGTGCGGCTGCGTGGTGGCCTCGATAGGCAGCTCGTGCGGCATCACCTATCTGATGGGCGGCGACTATGACCGCATCTGCTATGCCGTGAAAAATATGATCGCCAACCTCACGGGAATGATCTGCGACGGGGCCAAGCCCAGCTGCGCCCTGAAGATCGCCTCGGGCGTCTCGACGGCCCTGTTGAGTGCCGTGCTGGCCATGGAAGGCCGCCACGTCACCAGTGCCGAGGGCATCATCGACGACGACGTGGATCGCTCAATCCATAATCTGACCAGCATCGGAGCCGATGCCATGTGCGCCACTGACCACATGGTTCTTGACATCATGACCGGCAAATCGTAATAATATCAATTGATTTTTCATGCATCCATCAAAAGATAAAGCGGCAAAAGCCGCTTTGTTCGTTAAGTTTACCACCATATAACTCATGGAATAGCTAATCAACTCAGCTATTGACCAACTATTCCAGTTTGCCTTTCGTAGTGACGTGTCAATTCAATAAGTCTGAGTTCGGCTGACTATCCGGATGTGCTTGGCGTTAGGGTACTGCTTCCGCGCCTTGTAGTGAACATATATCCTGCTTCTACTCACGCTCTCGATTGTGATTGTCTTGCCGTCCACTTCTACCTCATAAGTATAGATAGTGGGGATGGGAATTTTGGTGGTAGTGTTTCCAGCCCACCATTCAATCAATAATTCTTTAATTGTCTTAATCATCTTACAAATTGGTTTTTAATGCGTTGTACAGTAGAGAAGGAATAGCCAGTTATCTTCGCCGTGTTTCTGATCGAGTAGCCTCGTTTCAGCAGCGATATGACCTCCTTGTACTCCTCACGTTTTTTATCCTCGCTCTTGATGGTCCCGGTTTTGCGTCCGAGTTTACCACCGTTCCTCACATACTGGGCACGTCCTGAGTTGAGCCGGTATTGGATGTTGGCTCGCTCGATATTGCCCATTTCTGCAAGTACGGTGATGAGAATGGACGCGATGGGATTCACTTCTCCGTTGGTTTGTAGCGAGTAGATGCCAAGGTTCTGTATATAGACTGATACCTTAGCCTCATGTAGCCGTTCCAGGGATTTCAATACTTGCAGCGTCGATCTCCCCAGGCGGCTCAGTTCAGATAGTAACAAGTAATCGATGTTGTTCCCGGTGCAGTAGTCCAGGCACTCGGTCAACACTTGTCTTTCCTCATTTTTCTTTGCACCAGAAATATGCTCCTCGTAGATTTTCACGATTTCCACATCCTGGGCTTCACTGAATTTTTGAAGGTCTGTGATTTGTCGCGATGTGTCCTGTCTGTCGTTTTCAGAACTCACACGGGCATAAATCACAGCCCTCTTGGTTGCTTGTGTCGTCATATAAATCTTTGATAAAAATGGTTACACAAAAAGGGTGTATTCATTGGCCCTTGCAGACTTTTTTGAATACACCCATTATTTGAATACACTCAGTCACTTCATTGGGTGGTTTGGCTGGTGTCGCTCTCACATATAGCCGATTCTGAGGTATTGACATATAATTGAAAAACACGATTATAGCAGTTATCGAATTTCACAACATCTTCATTTTTCACAGATAATCACTTCCTCCTCTTGTTGATGTCAGCGATCAGTTTACGGTTGAGAGCGTTGAGGGACTTGTAAATTCGCTCATAACTCTTTTCGTACTTGGTGCCCTGTAACCTCAGTCCGGCACTCACAAAATGGTTGGCTGCATCGAACACGTCTTTCTGTGCCCAACGTAATTCTTGCAGTTGTTGTTGATCGGTCAGTCTCATAATACGTCAATTTAGATAAGTGTTGTTTACTACGGTTTTGTAATAGCTTCCGGGGCCATATATTCTCACTTTCTTGAATACCATCTGCCACCAGTCGCTCTTTAGGTTGGGTTTCTCGTTCATCAGCATCTCAACGATTGCCGGATGAATGGGGAAACAGTACTGGAGCGCTCGTTTCTTACTCGATTCAGATAAAGCTGCCCAATACTTCAATGTCATTTTCTTTGTTTTCTGTGCCATTGTTGTTTTGTGTTTATGAAGAAGGCCCCCACATGTTAGTTTTGTGAGAGCCTTCATTCGGTTAGTAATGTTTAGCGTAATACTCGGCTTCCTCTTTACTCCAAAAATCCAGATCTGCTTTTACCATTTCGTAGGTTGATTTCAGCTCCTTGTGGTCTAACCTTGGATTATGTTGCTGATATGCCGCTTCTACCTCACCAAATGTCAGGTCGGGATAGGTTTGCAGCAGTTAATAAATCTCATCGTAGTACTCAAACAGGTAATCGTCGTAGAACCCCATCGAATAATCGCACTGGTGTTGGTATGTTCCAGTGCAGTTCTCGATGATATGCTCGACGAATGACAAGCAGTTCAGAAGGTCTTTCTTGATAGTGAACTCGTGATCTGAATGTGGATCATAATAGCCACAAGAAAGGTTAACACAGCTTACAGCAAGACCATTCTCCTTAAGGGTGAGCACGTCGGTCATCATTCCTTCCTCAAGATGATAACCGAATTGCTCATGTCCTGTAGCCTCGATGAATTCCTTAGAGGCTATTTCAGAGCTGCAGATGGAAGCGATTAGGTCATTACTTCCTCTACGGTCACACTGAATCACAAATCTCACGTCTTTGAAGAAATCCATGTCAGCCTTAGAACTGCCGATACAACCGACTTCCTCTCCAACGAAAAATGCTACTTTAATGTTCTCGTACTTCATCAGACACTTCAGGCAGACCCATACACCATTTTTATCATCAGCGCCAAGTCCCTCAAGTCTTTTATTCTTGGGACTATAGCCGAAAATGATGTCCTTAGTCTCGATAGCCTGAAAATCTCGTGAATGAATGCTTTGTACTTGATCAATATGGCTCACGATGCACGGGTAGGTATCAGAAACACCTTTAGTAACGTAGATGTTTCCGATGTTATGGTCCAATTCAACTCTTGCTCCTGGGACATTGGTCTTAATCCACCAGAGCAGAAATTTGATCATCTTCTGTTCCTTTCCACTCTTGCTGTGAATGGAATAGAGTTTCTTAAGCAGTTTCATAATGTCTAAGCTTCAATAAGAGCCTCCTCCTCGACTTCTACAAGGGGCAGCTCAGTTTGTTCATTAATCTCGTCGTAAAGCTCATCACCAATAAGGAACAGAATCTCGCAGTTGATATAAACTTCAACCATTTCGATGTTCACGGTCTTGGTCTCATACATGCCCAGTTCCTCATTCCAGGCATTGTAGGTGGTAAGGATATCGTCTTGCTCATAGTACTTCTGGTCAAAATCGCAATAATGCCAGTTGTCCTTCTTATACTGAAGTTCGGCTTTCTCACGGCACTTCTGACAGCAATAATGTTCGCCGGTAATTTGGCTGTAAAAGAGTTCATCAGCATAATACTCCGGCGAAAGCATAGTACCTCCACACTCAGGACACTCATCAAGATCATCCTCAGTGTGGTAGTAATTGTCGTTCCAATAAGTGAAGTCTTCCATGCAGTCTGAGTCACAGGTAATTTCGCTGCCGTGATAATAGACATCACAGATTTCATAGGCGTCTCTGTCCTGCCATTCTGCATAATACATTTCCTCATCATCGTCCTCAAGTGAACCGTTAGTAGTGTCCAAATTGTAGCTATAATCCACATCGGTATAGTTATAGGCGATGTTTGAGTTGAGATTATAGTACTTGAAACTGTCCTGGTAACTGAGTCTATCGCCCCAGTTCAAGTTGCAATCAATCCAGAACTTCTTGTGTGAAAGTGAATTTCCTTCTACATCGACAAAGCCTCTTGAATTTCCACAATCGGCTCCAACCTGCTTATAGCCATCGATTTCTCCAGCTTTAATCAGGGCATCAACAAGTGCTCTCTTAAGGATGTCGCTCTGGTCCTTTGCATACTGACGTTCTGCAAGTCGCCAAATCCTGTCGTCTTCATCATGTACCTCGGTGAAGATGATACAACGGGCAAGAATCATCCCGTCATCTCCCACAAGTCGAGCAGCTTTCGCTTTTACACTGTCTCGATAGAAATTGTGAAAACCACGGTCAATCATACACGAGTTCATACCAGCACTACAAGCCTCGCCGGAATAGATCTCAGCGAAGTCATGGTCAACCAGCAAAGTGTAGTTTGGTAATGTTCCAGCAATGTAAACCTGCCAGTCTTGTGAAAATTCCTCACAAAGCCAAGTCTTAACCTGCTGAGGTAATGCTTGGCCAATAACAGTTTCATCGATGAGCTTGCCGAAAAAACGTCCAGCCTTCATCTTGAAAATTCCATCGTTGTTGTCGTGGTTGATATAACGGACAAAAGCGATTGAACCATCCTCAGGCACACCACGATATGAGTCTGTTTCGTAGGTGTTGCTGTGATAGGTGGTTCCGTTCAAAACTACAGTATACTCAAGACCCTGATAAACCCCGGCATCTGCAATCATCTTGGTTAACGTGGTCTTCATCTCCGGCATACTCTTAATAGCCAGAAGCGACCAGTCATCACGTTCCCTGCAATAAGCCCAAACTGATTTACTCTTCAAAAGGGCAAGCAGGATCTTGTTTCTACGGCTCTTAACGCCGTTTCCGTGCTCCTGAATCCCGAATAGTTCCTGGAATTCCTGAGCGTTCTTAAAACTTTGAATCTTGTTCATTTTTCTAGTCTTTAAATTGTTGTTTAATAAGCTGTTAAATGGAAAAAGGGGCCTCCACCGTTATCTTGGTGAAAGCCCCTTCTTCGGGAGCATGAGGTGTCGTTCCTCTATGCTTCAAAAATGGTTTACGATAGGAACCAGGAATAGGTTGAATCTGTTCCTTTAAGTGTGGCAGTAAGGCCTAGAGCGATATCAGTTGCATTCACTTGGCGCTGGATGAAGGAATCGATGTAACTTCC
>JAFTFA010000160.1 GCA_017449785.1 Muribaculaceae bacterium
ATCTCGAGGACTACAGGGCTTTTATTCAGGTGGATGGCGTCGAGGCCGTCAATGCGTTGCGCCGGCATGGCGTTCAGGTCAATGCGGTTCTTGATGGCTATGTGGTCGCGACCATACCGGCAAGGGCATTGCCGTCGGTGGTCATGCTCGGTGGAGTGAGGCACATATCAATAGGACAGCCCTTGCAGTTGTGCAACGATACCGCCCGTTTCCTGTCCAGGGTTGATGCCGTCCATGCTGCCAATGGGCGTATTGCTCCCCTCACGGGCAAGGGAGTGATCGTTGGCATGATAGATAGTGGAATAGATTTCAACCATATCAACTTGTGTGACAACGAGGGGCGGACGCGTGTCCGTGCGGTATATATGCCCGAGGACAGCACTGGTGTGGCGCCCATTGTGCGTGGTGACACCTTGCCGGGAAGCTGCTATGAGACGCCAGAGCAGATTGCCCGCTTGGCAACTGACTTTGCCGGAACATCCCACGGTACCCACACGACAGGCACCGCCGCTGGCTCATGGCGCGGTAATGGTTGGTATGGAGTGGCTCCAGAAGCTGATATCGTCGCCTGTGGCATTCCGTCAGACCAACTGACCGATGTAAATATCGCCAATGCGCTTATCTATATCTTCGATTACGCCGACAGGGCTGGCTTGCCCTGCGTCATCAACCTGAGCATCGGCAGCAATGGCGGTCCCAACGACGGGTCTTCATTCTTGTGCCACACGTTTGAATCATTGACGGGCCCAGGCCGCATCTGTGTCGTGTCATCTGGCAACGATGGCGCGGCGCCGGTCAGCCTTCATGCGTCAATAAAGGGTAGGGGAGATACCTTGACCACGCTCTTGCGCAACCAGTGGGGCGGGCTGGAGCGCCATGGGGCGGTGAGCGCTTGGAGCGACGCCTCCCAGCATCACCTCACGCGATTGGTCGTCATCAATCGTGCATCGGGTGCCATGGAGTATGCTTCCCCGTTTCTGGATCTCTTGCCCGAAGATAGTGTGCTGACGATTTCCAGTGCCGATGACCTTGCTTTTGCGCAGTATTACGACGGCGAAATCAAGTTTGCCAACGCCATGGAGCCTCTTTGGGGTTCCGGGGGCAACATTTTGCCGGATGGTCGTTACCACTCCTTTTGGGATCTGGACGTGACATCTGTTCGGGCTGGGCATCTCATTGGCGTGCAGTACGTCTGTGACGAGCCGGTTGACATCGCCGCCTGGTGTACCAGGGAGTGCTATTTCTACACCTTCGGCCTTGATGGAATGACTGGGGGACAGTCGGCGGGCTCGATCAGTGACATGGCGACGACCGACAGCGTTATCTCGGCCGGTGCCTATTGCTCGAGAACCAGCTATATCGACAAGGCGGGTAATGCCGTCAACTTTTCCAACAGCCATCCGTGCGAGATAGCCGATTTTTCGGCCTATGGCCCTGATGAACGTGGCGTGATGCGGCCCGACGTGTGCGCGCCTGGTCTGGCCCTTCTGTCTTCGGCCAATCGCTATGATACGGTTGCCGATCGGCAGCGATGGCCCGCCCCGGTGCTTGCCCCCGATGGCCAGCAGTATCCCTATTATTCCAATCAGGGAACCTCCATGTCGGCTCCTGTCGTTGCGGGCACTGTGGCGTTGATGCTTCAGGTCAATGGCAAGCTGGGGCCGGCGGCAGTGCGTGAGATCCTGCGGCGCACTTCGGTTGTCGATGGTGATGTTCTTGCTGGCAATCCCGAGCGATGGGGCTTCGGCAAGCTGGTTGCAGCCGCTGCTGTCGATGACGTGATAGGTAACACCCTGTTGGCGGGAGATGTGAATGACGATGGCGAGGTCAATGTAGCAGACGTCTTGACCCTGATCGATATCATCCTGGATGACAATTCTGGCGTTGAAGCAGCCATGCTGATACGTGCCGACGTGGACCGCGACTCAGAGTTGCTCCTTGCCGATGTCAACCGTGTAATAGATTTGATTTTAACTCATTTTTAATATGATAGATTATATAAAAGGCACCATTGCCGAACTCAATCCCGCCTATGCTGTGATCGATAATCATGGCATGGGATACATGATGAACATCACCCTCTCGACCTATGACGTGCTGGCACGTGGCAGCGAGGATGGCACGGTAATGCTCTATGCCTATGAGGTGATACGCGAGGATGCCCATTTGCTCTATGGTTTTGCCACCAAGCAGGAGCGTGAGGCTTTCCTGTTGCTCATTTCTGTTTCGGGTGTGGGCCCTAACACGGCCCGCATGGTGCTCTCCTCGATGAGCGTCGATGAGTTTACCCAGGCCATTGCCGGCAACAATGTTGCCATGTTCAAGACGGTCAAGGGCGTTGGCGGAAAAACG
>JAFTFA010000161.1 GCA_017449785.1 Muribaculaceae bacterium
GCTACGAGCAGATTGCAGCCATCTTCGAAGAGACCGCCGCACAAGAGAAGGAGCACGCCAAGATGTGGTTCAAGCTGCTGGAGGGCGGTGCCATCCGCAGCACACCCGAGAACCTGAAGGCTGCCGCCGAGGGCGAGAACTACGAGTGGACCGACATGTACAAGGAGATGGCCCGCGTGGCTCGCGAGGAAGGCTTCGATGACATCGCCGAGAAGATGGAGGGCGTGGCTCTGGTCGAGAAGGCCCATGAGGAACGCTACCGCAAGTTGCTGAAGAACATCGAGGACAAGGTGGTGTTCTCGCGCGACGAGGAGTGCATCTGGCAGTGCCGCAATTGCGGCCACATCGTCATCGGCAAGAAAGCCCCCGACGAGTGCCCCGTGTGCAACCATCCGCAGGCCTACTTCCAGCTCAAGGCCGAGAACTATTGATTAACGCACAATGCACAATTCAGCCAGGCGATGTCGCCTGGCTGAATTTGTGTTTTGGGCCAAACATTTTGAGAATCCTAGTACTTTTCGCCAAAAACATTTTGAGGTTTCCAAAAAATGATTTAATTTTGCACCTGAAATCACAAAACAATTTGAGGAATGGAAAACAAAGTGTTCAAGCGCAAGATTTACGATCAGATGCTCAATTGGAAGCGTCACAAAGACGGGAGCACAGCCTTGCTCATCAAGGGAGCACGACGTGTGGGCAAGTCAACCATTGCCGAGGAATTTGCACGCAATGAATACGAATCATACATAGTAGTCAACTTTGACAACGCTCCGCAGGCACTTTGGGAGGCTATTGAGAACATCTCGGACTTGAATAACTTTTTCTTCCAACTCCAGTTTATCTATCATGTAAATCTGCATGAACGCAAGTCTGTTATTATTTTTGATGAGATTCAAAAGGCACCGACTGTGCGACAAGCCATCAAATATTTGGTCAAGGATCATCGCTATGATTACATTGAGACTGGTTCACTGCTCTCTATCAAGAAGAATGTAAAAAATATCACGATACCAAGCGAAGAAACACGTGTCACAATGTTCCCAATGGACTATGAGGAATTCCGTTGGGCGTTGGGCGACACAACGTCAATGGTAAAACTTCGTGAGGTGTTTTCTGCTCAAAAACCCCTTGGCGATCAAGTCAACCGTCAATTGATGCGTGATTTCAGGCTATACATGCTTGTTGGCGGGATGCCCCAGGCCGTCAACACTTACCTGGAGAGCAACAATTTGAGCCTAGTAGACCAAACCAAACGTGAGATTCTTGAACTATACCTGGATGATTTCCGCAAAATTGATGTTTCAGGCAAGATTTCACGCCTATTCCGTGCCATTCCTTCTGAATTGGCAAAAAATTCGACAAGATATCAAGCAACTAGTGTTTTAGGTCCGAATGCCAATAAATATAATATGGATGAGTTACTGGCTGACCTTGAAGATAGTCTATGCGTCAACTTTGCTTATCATGCGAATGACCCTACAGTAGGACTTGCTTTGCACATGGACAAGGATAGATACAAGATGTTTGTTGGTGACACTGGTTTGTTTGTCACACTTGCCTTTTGGGACAAGAGTGTGACCGATAATGTCATCTATCAGAAACTGCTATCAGACAAACTCAGTGCCAATTTGGGCTATGTCTATGAGAATGTAGTCGCCCAGATGCTTCGAGCGGCAGGACATGAACTATTCTATCACACTTGGCCCACGCCCAGCGGCAAACACAATTATGAGGTAGACTTCTTGTTGTCGCATGGCAACAAACTGTGCCCCATTGAGGTGAAGTCATCGGGCTATCGAGCGCATGTGTCGCTTGATGAGTTTGGCAAGAAATTCTCATCAGCCATCCAGCAGCGTTATCTTGTTTATACTAAGGATTTTCACAAGGATGGTGACACCCTGCTTGTCCCTGCCTACATGACCCCACTACTGGCCGAATAGATACCTTATCACCTTGTTGACATAGTGTTTATTTGCCACACAAACAGACCGCCTGGCTGAATCCAGCCAGGCGGTCATGCAACGTGATGTTTAGTGCGTTTAATTGATGACCTTGCGGGCGGTGCCGTCGCTCATCTTGATGATGGTCACACCGCGGTGGCTAGCGTCAACGCGCTGGCCAGCCAGGTTGTAGCGTGCCACCTCACAAGCATTGTCCTTGCCGACAGTAGCCACGCTCGAGTAGGCCAAATCGTCGATGCGGAACGCAGGGCTGATTACCTGCTCCTGCCAGTTGCCAGCAGCATCGGTCACCTTCACCTTCAGGTCAAACCAACCCTCATAGGCATGCCCCGTCACACCCTCTAGCGTGCCACGGAAGAAATAACCCATGTCGGGCAAATAGAACAAACTAGGATATTCCTCTACCGAAATCTCGTTCCAATTGTCTTCGCCGTAGGGAGAATACGATACTTCGACATCCACCTCACCATAAGTGTGGTATTTCAACCATTCCTCGGTCGTATAAGTATTATAATCACAAGCGCTCATTTCAATGATGCCATTATCAGACATGCTAAATCGGTCAGTAATAATTCCATCGTTTTGGTTGAGGTAATGTAGCATAGTCAGGGTTGGTGGCTCTGCGTCGATATTTGATTTGTCTACATATAATGTGGTTACATTCTTGCCTGGCAATCCATCGACATCCACATTGTTATTGGTAGCAGTGAACTTAATTGAGCCATTCGAATGTGAATCATCAATCCATGATGTGGTTTCACCCATTGGGACATTATCTAAGATTAATGAGTATTTGACTGCAAATCTGTCACTTTCCCTTAATTCCCCGTAACGACCTATATATCTATTCATAAAAATGTTGTAGAACATAGATCCATCTGTCAGAGGGTAGACATCAAAACTGGCTCTGCCTATCGGGCAATTATTACCTAGCATCGCCTCACCCTTCATGAATAGAGGATAGGAAAAATTAGGATGACCAGGATTCGAATAAAAATATTCTACATTCTCGCCATTCTCACAGAATGTATCAGATTGTATTGTGGGATCACCTGAGCATTTGCCATAGTTCATGAGCATTAATTCGCCATAGACATTAAGTATTGGCAGGGAGTTTGTTGAATAATACCACTCGTCGACCCAACCATCTTCATCAACTCGTTTGTCAGTATAATCGTTGACACCATAAACAAATCTAAACAGAGTAGGATTCGGGACATCTGTTTTGTCAAAGCCCATTAAAGCATTTCCAATACAGTATTTCACTTTGCCATCAACGACATCGTGGTCCAGAAGGGTACATGTATTGCCATAATTGTAAGTGGCCATTGCTATTTCAGGCATTTGAATTGTCTCACTTTCCAAACACAACGGAGATGGCTTATAAGTTTCTTCATAAATAATGTAGTCGTTGGGATTATTCACAAAATTCAAATCTTGATGAACGCCTTTAGTTGCAAAACTCAAAGTGTGAATATAATCATCTTTGTCAAACATAATATGTTGTTGCAAAGTAATATTTTCAACATCTGACACATAAAAGTGAGTACTTGAATAGCCACCATTGCCAACCATATTAAAAAAGCAGCCACTAGAATCATCGCTAATTAGCAGATGTGAACGGACAACCCTTTCCTGTTCCCATACGTATTCCCATTGCCCATTATCTCTTATATAAACGTGATATAATGGTAGAATGTTTCCATCCTTGTCGCAACAGTCAAAGTTGACTTGGTGTATAGCATCGTCTGCATCGAAAATGAGTGTCATGTCGTCATTAACCTCGACCGACTCTTTGATGACATAGCAATCATATCCTTCACCATCTGCCTTTACTCTGGGAAAATATGCCAAAAAAGAGTATGTTCCTGCTGGCATCTGATTCTCGCCTGGATGTAGATATATTGATCGATCGGTGCTTACAATCTCCCAAGGATAGCTAAGAATATCATCATGTTCAACAATTTGAAAATCAACTGTCACCTGTCTTTCCTCATCCTTGGCTATATGTCTAGCTGATTGTTGACTCTGTTGACTCAACAGATCACTGCTCATTACAATCCTGTCGATTGCCTTTTTATTATCGTTCTTTTTCTGGAAAAAAGAACTAGCGAACGGTACCATGCCATTATATGCTTCTTGTGCCTCGGAGGTGAACCCCAGCACCACCAGCAACAGGACAAGCAGCACCGTCACATGTCTAGAAAGATTTGTTTTTTTAATCATAATAGTAGTTTTTTAGTTAA
>JAFTFA010000010.1 GCA_017449785.1 Muribaculaceae bacterium
CATGAGAGTATTTGAAAAAGTATTGTATTGCATAGTTTTTGATTATTTAACATCGAAATGTTTGTTGTTTCCGATATTTGGAGCTATTTTTGCAGAAAAAATAATCATACTTAATATATATTATGGAATATGGACATCTCAGTAATCATAAATGATCGTATCAAGTCATCAGGCAAATCTCAAGCAGAGATTGCTAAGCATATAGAAACTACACCTAGCCAACTAGGACTTTTCCTGAAAGGGGAAGCTTCATTGTCAAGGAAATCATTGAACAAGTTATTTGAAATACTTGAAATTGACTTGATGATGTATAAACGGCGTAATGATTTAGCAAAGCGCATTGCAACCACTCTCAAGGCTAAGCAGATAGATAAGGTGATGAATCTTACCAGAGAAGATATTATTGCATTGACAGGAGAAAACCAATTAAGTCTTTTCCCCATGGTTAGTGACCAAGAATTTGAGAGTTTGTGTGAATCAGGTCTTGTTGATCCAGAGTCAACCTACAATTATATGAAGGACCTTATCGAGTATTACCTGACTTCACCGTCTATTGATAAGATTACCAATCGGCTAGCGCAAACCACCGTTGCCAAAATGGAGACCACGAGGGGAAATAGTGAAATCCAAGGTGCGGGAAAGAAGGCTCTGGCCGCAGCTGGCCTTGCGGCCGCAGGACCAGTTGGCCTTGCGGCCGCAGGACCAGTTGGCTGGCTTGCCGCTGGAATATTTGCGGTTGTGCGTAATCGCTCTAAAGATTAGTATTGGCCGAATTTCAGTATCAGTCCCATTATTGCGCTATGCCAATGGCTTCATTCCCTTGGCATAGCGTTTAGTTTGTGCTGAGTGTAGGGGATGGGAAGTAATGCCCTTGATTTCACTCCTTAAGCCACTCGGCGCGGGAGTAGGTGGAGCGGCGCCAGGTGACGTGCTTGGCGTCCTTGATGCCGCAGTGGGCACAGAAGGGCTTGGTCCGCAGCAGCCACAGGCGGACATCGGTGGCGGTTGTCTCGTCGGTCATCGGCAGGCTGTCGCCGGCGGAGGTCTTGAAGCTGGTGCCGAACTTGTTGTTCAGGTTGAAGGCGTAGGCCACATAGGCGCACGGCCACAGCGTAGCACCGCGCACCTGGGTACAATGCAGCTGGCAACGCAGGTAGTTGCCCGTGGCGTCATACTCGGCCTTCTCGCTCAGCAGCTGGTGGCGGAAGCCGAAGCGCCAGCCCGTGGATTCCATCTTGACGCGGTTCTTCTTGATGAGCCACACATACTTGAAGTAGTTCCACGTGCCGCCTTTGCTCTTGGGGTAGGGCGTGATGCGCAGCACCACGCGGTTGTCGCGGCAGCATTGCCAGAAAGCTTTGCCCATGCGCGGCAGCAGCAGGCCGTTGGTCGAGACGATGAGCTTGATGTCGGGCAGGATGCTGCGTGTCAGCTCGATGGCCTCGATGACCTGGGGATGCAGCAGGGGCTCGCCGCCCATCAGGTTCACCTCGTCCACGCCGATGTGTGCCAGGCGGCGGCACTCGGCCTCCAGGGTCTCGAGCGTGATGGTCACGGGCTTGGAAACGGGCGACAAGTGGGAACAGTAGGCACAGTCCAGGTTGCAGCGGTCACACAGCTGTATCTCGACATAGAGCGTGCCCATGCGGTAGAGCAGTTCGCGGTGGGCGGGCGTCAGCAGGCGCGTCATCTGGCTCAGGTCGGCACGGGCCAGCACATTGTCGCCCACGCCGGCAACGGCTCGGGCGCGCATCATGATGCGCTGCAGGGTGTTGTACCCATCGCCGCGCACGTCGTCCTCACTGACCTCGATCTCCTGCAACACGCTGGTGGCAAACAGCTTGCCCTGTAGGGTGAAGATGCCCTCGTCGGGCTTGTCCAGACCCGAGATGATGGCCCTGGCACCCTGCTCGACGGCCTTGCCCACCAGGCGCGGTATCGCGTCGGTCGCCAGCTGGATGGAACTGTCACACAGCATGACCCACGGCGTGCCGCACTCCTTGATGGCCTGGCCGATGCTGCCCGAGCGGCCGATGTGGACGCGCGTGCCGCCCTGCAACGGCTGCAACGACGTCTCGTCGATGTCGCCGACGACCGTCAGGACAACGTCGTCGTTGCCCCGTGAGAGCCTCTCGGCCATGTCCTTGATGTCGTCCGGGCGGTTGCGCCCGCTCGTGGCGAGGACGATGACCGTTACCTGGTTGTTGCTTGCTGCCGTGGCTGGCTGTGTTGATGCGTTAGCTTGCTGTTCCATGTCTGTCAAGGTGATGGGAATTATTTGCCCCAAAATCATCGGCAAATATATAACATTTCTCGCTGATTGTTGTGGCGGTGAGGCACTTTTTTACTACTTTTGCACCAAAACAGTTCAGACCAACACCTATCTATGAAATATCTGTTACATCTGGCCGTGGCGGCATTGTTGCTGCTGGCAGCCTGTGCCCACGAGAAGTCGCCGCTCGACGCCGAGGCGCGCGACAGCGGCATGAGGGCCGCGGCAGCCCTCGTGGCCGTCGATCACACCGACACGATGGCCATGGAGCGTGCCGTCATGGATGCCAAGGCCAAGCAGAGCGTCTATGCCCTGAAGCGGGACTCGGCAGCGGTAAGGGCCTTTGACGAGGCCTTCCGTGCCTATCTCAAGGAGAAGGACCACTCCCTGTATCAATCCATTTTCCCCGACGAGACGCGATGAGACGGTTACCGCTGATGATGATCCTGCTGATGCTGCTGTTGACGGCCTGTGACGCGGCATCTCGCCGTGGTGAGGACCTGGGACGCCGGTTCCTCGCCTCGTGGGGCGACACGGCGGCGATGCACCAGACGGTGCAGCATTTCGATGCCCTGCGCGGCGACAGCCTGAGTTGGCCCTGGCAGGTCAAGGCCGCCAACCGTGCCTTTGCCGCCGTGCTGATGGAGGATGGCCGTGACTCGCTCTTCCAGGCTGCCCACGTGATCTGCCTTTCCCCGCGCGAACTGGCGCAGCTCAAGTGCCCGCCGATGGTCGAATTGCTGCGCAAGCGTGAGTTTGATACCGACTCGGCTGCCGACTACCTCTCGCTCATCCACTGGCTGTGCTATACCGTGGGCTATGACCGGCACGTCGAGGTGTTTGACAGCACGATCGAGGCCATCGTGGCCCGATTCTCGCTCGAGGAGCAGATGAACGTCTATGTCCAGTCATCGCGGCCTGCCGCCCTGGGTGCCGCCCTCGCTGCCGATGCCAACCTGCCCGACGCCGACATGGACGACATTAATGCCCGCATCGATCGGCTGCGCCACATGTACACGCCAGCCGATTTCAACACCTTTGAGGCTGCCTACAAGGCCGCTCTCGACCGCAAACAAGAATAACCACAACAATCACTCCCATCATTATATATAATATGAGGCCATTTCAACACTATCTCGACACGATCAACCAGGCGATTGCCGCCATCCCTTATCCTGCTGCCCCCAGCCAGCTCTACGAGCCCATTGCCTATCACATGGCGCTGGGCGGCAAGCGTGTGCGCCCCGTCTTGACGCTCATGGCGTGTGAAGCGATGGGCGGCGATGCCGCGGCAGCCATCGATGCCGCCCTGGGCATCGAGATGTTCCACAACTTCACCTTGCTGCACGACGACGTGATGGACAATGCCGACGTGCGCCGCGGCCAGCCCACCGTCCACCGCCGCTGGAACGACAACACGGCCATCCTGAGCGGCGACACGATGCTCACCATCGCCACACAGTACATCGCCCGCACCCGCAACTGGGCCGTGATGGACCTGTTCAACCAGACGGCCATCGAGATCTATGAGGGACAGCAGTGGGACATGGACTACGAGAACCGCAACGACGTCTCGGTCGAGGAGTATATCAACATGATCCGCTTGAAGACGTCGGTCCTGCTGGGCTGTGCCCTCAAGACGGGTGCCCTCATCGCCGGGGCCGATGCTGCCAATGCCGACCTGCTCTATCAGGCCGGCGTGAACATGGGCCTGGCCTTCCAGCTCAGGGACGACGTGCTCGACGTGTGGGGCGACCCCGCGACCTTCGGCAAGGAGATCGGTGGCGACATCATGAACAACAAGAAGACTTTCTTGCTCATCAATACCATGCTGCTGGCCCACGGCGATGATGCCGACGAGCTGCGCCACTGGCTCAACGACCGCTTTGCCACCCGTGACGACAAGGTAGCGGGCGTGACGCGCCTCTATGAGCGCCTGGGCGTGCGCCAGCTGGCCGAGGATGCCATCGCCAGCTACAACGACAAAGCTGTCGCCGCTTTCAACCAAGTAAACATGCCCGACGACGATAAGCAGGCGTTCGAGGCTCTTGCCAACAGCCTATCAGGTCGCCAGTATTAATCAGACAACAATAACAACTTTTAAAAAAACAACAAGTGACAACACATTGACAGCTGTTTTGGCTTGTCAATGC
Source organism: Muribaculaceae bacterium (assembly GCA_017449785.1). GTDB lineage: Bacteria > Bacteroidota > Bacteroidia > Bacteroidales > Muribaculaceae > Sodaliphilus. The sequence continues at coordinate 4,426 of JAFTFA010000010.1, forward strand.
TGTTGCCCAAGTTGTTGAAAAAAGATGATCGACAGTCATTCACACATTTACTGTGACGCCTTCGACGAGGACCGCGAGGCGGTCGTCGAGCGTGCCCGCCAGGCCGGGGTGCGCCACATCATCCTGCCCAACGAGAACCTCGAGAGCGTGCCGCGCCTGGCCGCCATGCACGAGCAGTACCCCGATTATGTGTCGATGACCCTGGGCCTCCACCCCGAGGACGTGCACGACGATTATCAGGCCGTGTTGGACCAGATGCGCCCCATGCTCGACCAGTATCCCGTTGTCGCCATCGGCGAGATAGGCATCGACCTGTACTGGGACAAGACGTGGCGCGAGCAGCAACAGCGCGCCCTCGACATCCAGCTCCACTGGTGCCACGAGCGCGACTTGCCCTTCATCATCCACTGCCGCGACGGCCTGGATGACATTCTCGACGTGATTGACAATCTGGACTGCCCCGTGCCGCGCGGCGTGTTCCACAGTTTCACCGGAACGCCCGACGAGGTCGAGCGCATCCGCCGTCGGGGTGACTTCTACTTCGGAGTCAACGGCATTGTCACCTTCAAGAAGAGCGCCGTGCCGCAGCTGCTGCCCGTCATCGGGCTCGACCGCCTGCTGCTGGAGACCGATTCACCCTACCTGGCTCCCGTCCCCAATCGCGGGAAGCGCAACGAGAGCGCCAACATTCCCCACATCTGCGACTTCATCGCCGACGCGCTGGGCGTCACGGTCGATGCCGTCAGCGACGCTACCGACCGCAACGTCGCCACCTTGTTCAACCTCCACTAGGTAATCAGTGCTCCTTGTGCAGGAGCATGTTGATCAGGGTGGTCACGTCGTCGATGTTGGCCCTGCCGTTGTCGTCCACGTCGGCGTTGCCCTCGACGGGCGTCTGCTTGAGCAGGTGATTGATCAGCGCCGTGACATCGTCGATGTTGATCTTGCCGTCACCGTTCACGTCACCCGCTCCGCCTTCAGCTGGTATGGGCTGGATGTTGAATAGACTCCAAGGATAGGTCGTCTTATAAGCATTGAGCGACTCGGCTGGGACGTAAAGGGTGGCGTTATAGTTTTGATAGACATCACTTTCTTTTGCAAAAGGAGGTGTTTTGGCCAAACAAGTCACATTGGTCAGGCCGTAGCAGCTATGGAAGGCATATTTGCCGATTGAGTCAACCGAGTTGCCAATGGTCACACTGGTCAGGCCGCTGCAACCATAGAATGCACCTCCGCCGATGGAGGTGACGGAGTTGCCAATGGTCACACTTGTCAGGCCGATGCAATAATAGAAACAATCTTGGGGTATTTCAGTGACAGAGTTGCCAATAGTCACGCTCGTCAAGCCCATGCAGTTATAGAAGGCGCTAATGCCAATGGAAGTAACCGAGTTGGGGATGGTGATTTCTGAAATACTTCTCATGTTATTGGCAAAATGATCGGGGATTGTCTCTACTTCTTCACCGAGAATGATCTGTTCAAGATTGGGGTTTCCATCGCCAACCATCATCCCGAAAGGGAAAGACTCGCAAGATCTGGCATTCCACACCAGTCGAGTAACCGTGTACGCGAAAGGGCTCCAATTGAATGGAATAGCTGGAAGACGACCATCATACCAATGAATAATTATCCCCATGTTGCGGACACTTGTACCGACCGTTACTTCGGTAAGACTGTCACAATATTCAAACGCTCCACCTCCAATGTATTTAACGCCATTACCAGTATTCACCGTTTTCAAGCCTGTGCAGCCAG
>JAFTFA010000162.1 GCA_017449785.1 Muribaculaceae bacterium
CATTGACAAGGCACCGCTGTTATTATACCTTTGCTCGAGAGAGGAAAATTTATCGTTTTAATATTCATTAACATTTCCGCCCCACATTATTTCAATTACTTCAAGCAACAACGCAGCTGACAATCAGTCGATTAATAAAATCCCCCACTCGCGCCCCCCAGTGCCTGTTGACACCAGCCCACTTTCCTCCCCCACCACAAAAACTAAAAACTTACAACTTACAACTTAAACCTTTATACTATCTTTGCAGTTGCAATAAAGGAGATACTACATGGCTGTAAAACGAGAAACGGTAACATTCACAGCGCTGAGCAAGGAGATCAAGGGCGGCAAGTTCAGGAACATCTATGTCCTGCAAGGCGAGGAACCCTACTACATCGACCGACTGCAACAGCTGATCATCGACACCGCGTTGACCGAGGACCAACGGGACTTCAACTTGTCTCTGTACTATGGCAACACGGCCAACGTGCGTGAGGTCATCAGCGCCTGCCAGCAGTATCCCGCGTTCTCGCAATACAAGGTGGTGGTTGTCCGCGAGGCCCAACTGATTCCCAAGCAGCCGGGACACAAGAATGACCTGGACCTGCTCGCGTCCTATGCCGAGAAGCCCCAGCCGTCAACCATCCTGGTCATCTGCCACAAGGGCGAGACATTGAAGAGCAAACCTTTTACCGAGGCCATCAAGACGACAAAGAACGGGGTCATCTTTGATTCCAACAAGGTGCGCGAGGGCCGTGACCTGGACACGCTCATCTTGAGCTATGCCAACTCGCTGGGCTGCAACATCGACACCAAAGCGACCAGCATGCTGGCCGACCACATCGGCACCGACATTGCCCGCCTGTTCAGTGAGCTGGACAAGCTGTCGCTGCTCACCGAGGGTGGCAACAACGACCCCTCGGCTCCAGCAGGCCAGAAAAACATCACACCGCTGCTCATCGAGCGCAACATCGGCATCAGCAAGGACTTCAACAACTTTGAGCTCGAGGATGCCCTGAGCAAGCGTGACGCGGCCAAGGCATTCCGCATCGTGGACTACTTTGAGCGCAATCCCAAGAACAATCCGTCGATGGTCAGTGTGGCCATGCTGTTCTCGTTTTTCTCCAATGTGCTGCTTGCAGCCACCGCCAGCGACAAGTCGCCAGACAACATCATGTCGATCGTGGGCACACGCAGCCAGTGGCGTGCCCGGAAATTCCTGGAAGCCACCCGCATGTACAACACCCGGTCGCTGGTGAACATCATCGGCTTCCTGCGCGAGTGTGACACCCGCAATAAGGGCATCGGCTCGCGTCAGGACCAGTATGCACTGCTCAAGGAGCTGGTGTATAAAATCCTCCACGCCTGATTCCGAGTCTGCCAATTACCGCGATTTGTCGTTTTCCCACCCTTTTTTAATGAAAATCTGCCGTTTGATTACGCTGATTTGCTGATAATTGACTACTTTTGCAAGGACATCAATTATCAACCAATATCAACTCATTTATCATGAACAGATTTTTTCTTGCACTGGTAGGCCTATTGCTGACATGTATAGGAGGTAATGCGGCTTCAAAATATGTAGGTGGTGACATCTCGCTGCTCACCAAGTATGTGGAACGCGGTGCCATCTATTACAACGAGAATGGCGCCAGAATCACCGATGTGCTCAGTTATCTCAAGGGCGAGGGCATGAATGCAATGCGCGTTCGCCTGTTTGTCGATCCATCCAAGGCCGGGTCCGAAGATCAGGGCGAGGGCGTTTGCCAGGACCAGCCCTATGTCATTGCCCTGGGGCAACGCATCAAGGCCGCCGGATTCAACCTCCTGCTCGATATTCATTACAGCGACACCTGGACCGATCCCGGACAGCACTCCACGCCATCGTCATGGACCGTCACCAGCGCACTGGGCGACAGCGTCTATAGCTACACTCGGCGGGTACTCTATGCGATGATTGCCGCAGGTGCCGCTCCCGATTTTATCCAAGTGGGCAACGAGGTGACATACGGCATGTTATGGCCCACCGGACATTGCTATCCCAGCGGAGCAAACTACGGTAGCGGCACGTTCAACAACTTTGCCAACTACCTGATGCAAGGCATCAAGGCGTGCCGTGAAGTCTGCCCTGCTGCCAAGGTCGTGGTCCACACCGAGATGATCCGCGTGAGCAACCTGACATCGTTCTATGAGTCATTGATAAGATATACGACCGACTTTGACATCATCGGCCTGAGCTATTATCCCTACTGGCATGGAGACCTGAGTGTGCTGGACGGCCTGTTGACCACGCTGGAGACCTCTTACCCGACCAAGAAAATCCAGATTGTCGAGACGGGCTATCCTCATGCCTATTATCCCAGTGGAGCCAACTATGACCTGCAATCGGTGTGGCCAGCGACCGAAGCCGGGCAGAAGGCCTTTGCCGAGCAACTGGTCGCCACGCTGAATGCCCACGCGAGCGTCAATGGACTGTACTGGTGGTTCCCTGAAGCCAACGAGTATGGCATCCACTACACCAACAGCGTGACAACCGACTGGTATAACTGTGGCTGGTGGGACAATGCCAATGGACAGTTGATGGATGCGCTACTGGTAATGCCCACCTTCCTGGATGGTAGCAGTGATGATCCTGAAGAGCCTACCGATAGTGCCAGTATCTACATCGTTGGCGGTGAAGGTGCATGGAGCCTGACCGAACCAATGGGCAAAATGACCAACCAGGGGAATGGGACCTATGTGGACACACTGCGCATCAGCAGCAGTATCTACTTTGTATTTGCAGACGGCAACCCCGACACATGGAACAACGACTGGACGGCATTTAACAGCACCTATCGCTATGGTCCCACAGCAGCAACGACAATCGCCACCGGGACTCAATACACAACTGCCAAGCGCAACAATAATTTTTCCTACTACTTCACTGGCGACGGGAGTGACTATTTGTTTACATTCAACGCCGATGACCTCACCTTCAAGTTAGATGTCATTGAGGAACAACCGACGATTCTGCTTGGTGACGTGAATGATGATGGCCTCATCAACATCTCGGACGTGACAGCCCTTATCAACTACCTGTTGAGCGGGGACACGTCAATGGTCAATATCAACAACGCTGATGTCAATCAGAGCCAAACGATTAACATCAGCGACGTGACAAGCCTCATATCGTTATTGCTGTCCCGATGACCATCATGAATGAGGATGGACACATAATTTTGATTTTCCACAGAAAATGACTACTTTTGCAAAAATATTACAACCTAAATAAACTTCACGACGAATGAAAAGAACAATGCTCGCGATTATCGCGCTATTGTCCCTAGTAATGGGCTTTGCTCAACTGCAAAATTACTTTCCCCTTTCGGTTCAACGTTTCATGGATGAACGCGCTGACCGTGAACGCATGATGAGGATAGGTCAAGGCCATGCTCCTGATGTATTCAAGTCACAATATAGCCCGTCCCAATTGATTAACGGCATTGAGATGATTGATGCATTCATTGACATTGACAACCATGATGCCATTGCAAGACTGCGTAAGCAAGGTGTCATCGTCAACTGCGAGTTCGATGACTTTGTAACCGCCCAAGTGCCTGTTTCGATGTTGGACAAAGTGAACAGTATACCTGGTGTCAAGGGTATTGAAATCAGCAAACTCGTTGAACTCTGTACCGACTCGACGCTGAGAGTCACTCATGCCGGACAAGTGCTGAACGGACCGGAGTACGGTCTTCCGCAGGCCTATGATGGCAGTGACGTCGTCATTGGAATCATTGACGCCGGATTTGACTATCAACATCTTGCCTTCCGCAATGCTAATGATCAAAGCCAGACCCGCATCAAGCGCGTCTATGATGCCATGAATGAAACCGGCCATCCTGTTTATGTTGGCGGCAATCAGTTGCCTGGCTCGGTTTTCATGAATGAGCAAATCGACACGATGAGATATGACACCAACGGCACCCATGGAACCCACACTGCCGGAATTGCTGCCGGCATGCACGTTAACGGTTACGGAGGTATGGCTCCTGGAGCAGACATTGTCTTGTGTTCGGTCCGCTACATGGACATGCTGATCAACGAGACGAGCGTCATCAATGCGATGAAGTATATCTACTCCTATGCCGACAGCGTGGGCAAGCCGTGCGTCATCAGCCTGAGCATCAGTTCACATCAAGGGCCCCATGACGGCAATGATCGTCTTTCTAAAGCCATTGCAAGCTGCACAGGACCTGGACACATCTTCGTCATCTCGGCCGGTAATAATGGCTATGCCAACAGATATGCCTATGGTGCAGCAACCGTCAACAACCCTGTGAATATGCTGTTGTCACAAAATGTGTACGGAGTCCAGTCGGACGGCTCCTATTATTACCCTGACGTGTGGATGGACACATGGGTGAGGACATTATACACGCGAGCATTGGTACAATTCCACATATTTGATAAAAACACCAGGCACATCGTATGGAAATCGGACTTGATTTCTCTTTATAAAAAGATTGACTCATCAGAATTCAGCCAATTTTATGGTCCTAATACATCGGTTGACAGTGTCGGCTATCTGAGTGCCGTGGTTTCTCAAACTTCTTCGGGCAAATATGAAATTCAATGTTATGCTCATAACCTCATCAGTCGGAATTATACGCTTGTGAATGGTTCTTATAATAGCCGCTATCAAATCGGTGTGTCGTTTTATCCGCCGTCATTGGTTTATCCCCGCCAACCGGATAGCTGCTATATTGACTCATGGGTTTGCATGGGAGCAAGAGGTGCCTACAGCGGCCTGGTTTATATTGATGAGATCGATGAAAATGGTGACACCATATCGACCAAAGCCGTTGAGGGTTTTTACAAGTGGCCTAGTGATCGATGCAGCATGAACACCTATGCCATCCACGATTCGATTATCTCTGCAGGCGCATTCGTCGGGAAAAATTCCTACTACGCCTACAATAATAACCAGGTGACAGAAAACTTCAGAGTGGGCAGTCTCTATTTGCTCTCTAGTTATCAGGGACCTGGATTTGGACCGACGGGGAAACACCTCCCGACAGTAATGGCACCCGGATTCTTTGTAACCTCGGCTGGTAGCAGGTACTCCTACTTCAACGACAATAATCGTAGCGACCTAGTAATGCGTCGCGATGGCTGTCTTTGGGGCGCAATGAGCGGAACATCGATGGCAGCTCCAACTGTTGCCGGAATCATTGCTCAGTGGCTGCAAATTAAGCCAGACCTCTCGCCTAGCCAGGTAAAGGATATTATCGCACAAACAGCCATAAAGGACGCTTTTACTCAGAGTCCGGATAACGGTTTTCGTTTCGGACCGAATGGAAAGATCGATGCGATGGCAGGCGTGAAGTATCTGCTCAGTCAGATGGAAGATGAAATCCTGCTGGGAGATGTCAATGGCGACGGATTCGTCAACATTAAAGACGTGACCAAACTGATCACCTATCTGCTGAATCCTGATTCTGTTCCCGAGATCGTCATTGCCAATGCCGATATAAACCAGGATGGCATGGTCATCATCAAAGATGTGACCCTATTGATTAATTTATTGCTTAGAGCGGGTTTTTAACTAAGCAGAATTTAAAAGAATTGCTCAAACATCAAATCATGAAACAACCCATCTATTTATGCTTACTGATGTTGATGGCGACATTTAACATTCAATCTCAAAGTCTGTTGCCATTAGGAGTTCAACGCTTTCTTGATGAACGAAACGATCGAGAACGCTCTAGGGCCGTCATGGGTGCGGATGATGATTTGAGCCAGTATGTCGCACCACGTTGGGTTGATGGCATTGAGTGCATTGATGCTTTCATCGCTCTGGACCATGATTTTGTCATCAAGCAATTGCATGACTCTGGTATCAGAATCAACGCCAAGTTTGACGGCTTCGTCACGGCACAGGTTCCTGTTAATAAGCTGGTTGATGTGTGCAGGATGCCAGGAGTGAAAGACGTTGAAATCAGCAAGAAAATGAAATTGTGTACAGATGCCACAATGTCTGCTACCCATGTCAATCAGGTTCTGGACGGAAGAGCCAATGGCCTGCCGATGGGTTATGATGGCAGCGGCGTCATTGTCGGTGTCATCGATATGGGATTTGATTTCCAGCATCGCGCCTTCAGGTCCAATGACGACCCGTCAAAGACACGTATCGTCAGGTTTTATAGCACCAGCGATAATAGTGGCCACAAGGCAAACTACAACAATGGCATCAGATTGCCGGGATCGGTCTTCATGGGCGATGAGATCTATGCGCTCACGACTGACAAGAATTCAAGCACCCACGGCACACACACGGCCAGCATCGCTGCCGGGTCGCACATCAACGGCTATGGTGGCATGGCCCCGGGTGCCGACATCGTCATGTGTGCCATCTCATCGATCGAAGGCAGCGTGTCCGAAGTGGAAATTGCCAATTGTGTCCGCTATATCGATGCCTATGCCGACAGCGTCGGGAAACCGTGTGTGATGAGCTTGAGCATCAACACATCCAACGGACAACGCGACGGGATGGACTATTTCTCCAAGGTGGTCAAGCAGACCACAGGACCAGGGAGGATATTTGTCATCGCAGCAGGCAATAATGCAGGCAATAAATTTTATACCCATTGCACAGCCAGTCCCACCTCGCCGCTCAACGTGATGTTCTCATGCAAGAATACACTGGGAGGAGATTCCACCTACTACTATGCCAGCGTGTTGAGTGACATCTGGATGCGTAAATCCAGTACCAATTTCTATTACAAGTTCCACGTGCTGGACAAGACCACAGGGAAGATTGTGTGGGAATCAGAGCAATTGTCATCCAAGGCCACGATCGATGCGTCACAGATAGATGAATACTACACCTACCGGGCTGCATCGGGCTCCAGCGGATATATTATGGGAGAAACCAGTTTTATTTCCAGCGGCAGGAAATACCGACTGGAAGTCACTATCCAGAACCTGATCTGCCAGAAATATACCCTGGTCAATGGCGTGAGACAGAGCCGTTATGCCCTGGGCGTGACGGTTTATCCCCGCAAGGACATCACCTGTGACATCGACGCATGGGTCTGCAACATAGGAGCCAGGTTCGGCAGTTACAGCAACAAGGTGACCACCCTGGACGGCAACGTGGTGGACAAGTTTTATTCCTTGCCAAGTGATTCGTGCTGCATCGGCAACTTTGCCGTGAGCGACTCGACAATTTCGGCAGGCGCTTATTCTGCACGCAATTCCTATTTCTCACTGACGCAGAATAAGGTCATAACTGACTATAGTTTCAAGATAGGCGACATTGCGTCCTTCTCCTCCTACCAGATTGCGGGTTCGGGTCCAACCGGCAAGGCGCTGCCCGACATTTGCGCCCCCGGCACCTGTGTTGTCGCCGCTGCCAGCCGCTATTCTTATCTGAACAATGGTCCCTATACCGTGATGACCCAAGACGGAAGCAGCTGGGGCATGATGAGCGGCACATCGATGGCGGCCCCCACTGTTGCAGGCATCATCGCCCTGTGGTTACAAGCCAACCCCAACCTGTCGGTGGCCGACATCAAATCCATCTTTGCACAAACGGCTGTTAAGGATAACTACACTGCCATGAAACAGGATCAATTTGGTCCCAACGGCAAGATTGATGCCCTCGAAGGCATAAAGTATATCATCAAGCAGATGAAGCCGCAGTATGTCTTGGGCGATATAAACAATGACGGCGTAGTATCGATCGACGATGTCACCGATTTCATCCGCTACCTGCTGAAAGGCCAGACAGACGGTTTCAATCTTGATGCGGCAGATATTCTTGAGGATGGCAGAGTTGACATCAATGACCTCACGGCATTGATCAACCTCTTGCTGACGAGAAAGGTGACCGCCATATAACACTACAGCATTTTATCCACTAACGCAAGACCCTATGTTTGACTCGCATTGAGCAAACATAGGGTCTTCTAGATGATTACGACGGATGACCGATAGGGTCACTACTTTGTCACGTCGATGAGGCCATGGCCGGTCATTTCCTTGGGCTGCGGGAGTCCCATGATCTGGAGGATGCTGGGAGCGACATCGGCCAGGCGACCCGTGTTGATGATGAGTTCGGGGTTCTCGGTGACATAGATAATGGGCACGGGATTCAAGGAATGAGCCGTGTTGGGCGTGCCATCGCTGTTGATGGCAGGGTCGGCATTGCCGTGGTCAGCGATGATGATGACCTCGTAGCCCGTGGCACGAGCAGCCTCGACGGTGTCATGGACACAGCGATCCACAGCCTTGACGGCACAGGTGATGGCGTCATACACACCCGTATGACCAACCATGTCGCCGTTGGCATAATTCACGACGATGAAGTCATACTTGTCCTCGCGGATGGCGGCGACCAGCTTATCGCGTACCTCATAGGCGCTCATCTCGGGCTTCAGGTCATAGGTAGCCACGTCGGGCGAGGGCACCAGGATGCGGTCCTCGTTCTCGAAGGGCTGTTCACGTCCGCCGCTGAAGAAGAAGGTCACATGGGCATACTTCTCGGTCTCGGCGATGTGCAGCTGGCGCTTGCCCTGGCTCGACAGATACTCGGACAAAGTGTTGTCCACGTTCTCCTTGGGGAAAAGGATGTGCATGTCCTTGAAGGTCGGGTCATAGGGGGTCATGCAGTAGTACTGCAGACCCGGGATGACCTTCATGCCGTCCTGGGGCTTGTCCTCCTGGGTCAAAGCGATGGTGATCTGCTTGGCGCGGTCGTTGCGGAAGTTGAAGAAAATCACCACGTCACCCTCCTGGATGCGTCCGTCAACGGTCGAATTGACGATGGGCTTGATGAACTCGTCGGTCACACCCTCGTCATAGGACTCCTGGATGGCCTGTACCATGTCGTCACTCTGCTTGCCGACGCCAGCGGTCAGCATGTCGTAGGCGACCTTGATGCGGTCCCAGTTGTTGTTGCGGTCCATGGCGTAGTAGCGACCGATGACGGTTGCTACCGTGCCAGCGCTCTGCTTGCAATGCTCAACGACCGTGTTGACAAAGCCCTTGCCACTCTCGGGGTCGGTATCACGACCGTCCATGAAGCAGTGGACATAGACCTTCTCCAAGCCATACTGCTTGGCGATGTCGCACAGTGCCATCAGGTGATCCTGGGAACTGTGTACGCCGCCGGTACTCGTCAGGCCCATGATGTGCAGCGACTTGCCGTGATCGCGAGCATAGGTATAGGCGCTCACGACCTCGGGGTTCTGCATGATGGAACCGTCCTCGATCGACTTGTTGATCTTGACCAGATCCTGATAGACTACGCGACCGCCACCGATGTTGAGGTGACCGACCTCACTGTTACCCATCTGACCGTCGGGCAGACCGACATCCTCGCCACAGGCCTTGAGGGTGCTGTGGGGATAAGCGGCACGCAGGAAGTCCAGATAAGGAGTCGGCGTGCTGTAGATAGCGTTGCTGTGACCCTTGGGGCCCTCGCCCCAACCGTCCAATATCATCAATAATGCTTTC
>JAFTFA010000163.1 GCA_017449785.1 Muribaculaceae bacterium
AATTAAACAAATATTATTATATAAAAATACGTTAAATATAAATAAACATCCGCAATTAGAAAAGAAAATACAAAAATTAGGCTGCCATTCGGCAGCCCAAAACTTATCGTTAACTTAACAGCCTAGAACCGTCCCTATTTTCCTTCTAGAATCAAGCTAATAATGAAGTTGATATCAGCAATGTTGATCTCGCCATCACCATTTACATCACAAGCAGAAATATGATCAAAATGTCCACCCAATATAACATCTATTACAGTATTAATATCAGCAATATTGACTTCGCCATCATTATTCACATCACCCGTTATTTTAGCAGGATTTACGGTTACACTGCAAACAGCGCTTAGATTTGTGCCATCGGTCGTAGAGGCTGTAATTACGGCGCTACCCGCAGCATTGGCTGCGACTATACCGCTTGAATTTACAGAAACTACCGAGGTGTTACTTGATGACCACGTAACACTGCCGTTAGTTACATTACTTGGGGTTACGGTCGCAATGAGGGTTTCAGAGTTGCCTATCTCAAGTGATAACTCACTCTTGTTAAGTGTTATGCCTGTGGCTAAGATGTTTGGTGACGGATTGTCGGCGACAGGCCTAATCGGCAAATTAGCCATTGTGTTTAGAGAACCATACCAAACATCAGAAGCTGTAGATAAAAGAATATAGACCATATCGTTTGATTGTGGTGTTGAAGACCAATAATAGCACCATTCACCTATTTTCATAACTGAACCCATTTTAACGCCAGCAGCCGGTAGAAATATAGAGTTTCCGTTATTGCCTTTAACTGTATAACCTTGTTTTCCGTCAACACTTGTCCAAATCCAACTACAATTATTAATTAGTTCTTTAATATCATTAAGGGTCGGCGTTTTCCAATTACTACCCCACGAACTATTGACGATATCATTGCTACTCCATTCCACATAAGTTCCATAATCAGAAACAGATGAAGCACCATAGTTCCTTGTAGCCCAAAGTTTGCCTGAAGGTAATTGCAAATCTACATATTCGTGCCCGTCAATCATTGGCGCCATTTCCATAAAATGAGGAAAATCTTTCCATCCATAGGCATTCTTATATTGAGATAAGCAGCCATAAGGAACATAGAGAGTTGCATCGTTATATTGCATATAGGAGAACACACTGGTGCCAGTGCAAGTGGGTGGTGTAGTAGCATAAGAATAAACCTTCTTCAAGTCAGGACACATCCAAAAGCAACTAGCTCCAATTTCGGTCACACTAGCGGGAATCGACAACTCAGATAATGAGAAACATGTGGAAAAGGCCTCTTTTTTGATATATGTAAGAGTCTCGGGAAGTTTTAGTGAGCTAATAAAACTATTTTTAAATGCCTGTTCACCAATACCGATAACAGTATAGTATGCACCTGAATAATATACTGTCTCTCCTATAACAACATTTCCATTATAATTTGAGGATCCATCACTTCCAGGCGAAGAGGATGTCTTATATGTCACCTCAAGTGTTTTGTTGGCTGAAGAAACAATGTTGTAGGCAATGCCGTTGACCATAAAGTCATAGGCGCTCACTACCTGCGGCAATATCAGCACAATCATTAACAGCAACACCCGCTGGAATAGTTTTGTTCTTTTCTTTAGTTTCATAATTGGTTCTTTTTTGATTCTATTATTCTATATTAATGGTTTCTCAAACTTCTAAAAGTTGTTGCCCATATAGGTGGGGCGGTCGAGGTTGCGGTAGGCGATGGCTTCCATGATGTGGTGGTCGAGGACGTCGGCGGTGCCTTCGAGGTCGGCGATGGTGCGAGCGACCTTGAGGATGCGGTCGTAGGCTCTCGCACTCATGTTCATGCGTTCCATGGCGTCGCGCAGTTTCTCCAGGCCGGCGGCGTTGGGCTCGGCGTATTTGTGCAGCAGGGACGGGGTCATCTGGGCGTTGCAGTGGATGCCGGGCTCGTCCTTGAAGCGGCGTTCCTGCAGCATCCTGGCAGCGATGACGCGCTGGCGGATAGCGGCACTGGGTTCGCCTGGAGCCTTGCTGGACATCTGGTCGAAATCGACGGGCTGGACCTCAATCTGCAGGTCTATGCGATCCAATAGCGGGCCCGAAATCTTGCTCATGTAGTGCGTGCGCTGGTACTCGTTGCAGACGCACTTCTTCTTGGGGTGCCCGTAGTACCCGCAGGGGCACGGATTCATCGACGCCACGAGCATGAACGAGGCAGGATATTCGGTACTGTATTTTGCCCTACTGATACTTATTATCCTGTCCTCCAACGGCTGGCGCATCACCTCCAAAACGGAGCGATTGAACTCAGGCAGCTCGTCCAGGAACAGGATTCCGTTGTGGGCGAGGCTGATTTCGCCGGGCATGGGGTAGGAGCCGCCGCCGACGAGGGCGACGGGCGAGATGGTGTGGTGCGGGCTGCGGAAGGGGCGCACCGTCATCAATGTGGTGCCCTGGGGCAGCTTGCCGGCCACGCTGTGAATCTTGGTGGTCTCGAGGGCCTCGCTCAGCGTGAGGGGCGGCATGATGGACGGCAATCGCTTGGCCATCATGGATTTGCCCGAACCGGGGCTGCCGACGAGCAGGATGTTGTGTCCGCCCGCACAAGCGACCTCAAAGGCCCGCTTGACGTTCTCCTGGCCCTTGACGTCGGCGAAGTCGTAGGGGAAGACGCCCTGAGCCTTGGCAAACTCGGCTCGGGTGTCCACCACGGTGGGTTGCAGGGTGATTTCGCCGTTGAGGAACTGCACGACCTCGATGATGTTGTCCACGCCATAGATGTCCAGGTTGTTGACCACGGCGGCCTCGAGGGCGTTGGCGCGCGGGACGATGAAGCCGTCCAGATGCAGCTGGCGGGCCAGGATGGCCATGGGCAGGGCACCCTTGATGGGCCGCAGCGAGCCGTCGAGCGACAGTTCGCCCATGAGCATGAAGCGCCCCAGCCGGTCGGGGTTGATCTTCTCGTCGGCGGCGAGGATGCCGATGGCCAGCGGCAGGTCATAGGCCGAGCCTTCCTTCTTGATGTCGGCCGGTGACATGTTGATGACCACCGACTTGCCTGGAAATTCATATCCCGTCTGCTGCATGGCGCAGCGCACGCGCTCGGCACTCTCCTTGACGGCCGTGTCGGGCAGCCCGATGATCATGAACCCTGAGCCCCAATCGACTGTCACCTCGATTTCGACCTTGATGGCGTCGATGCCGTGCACCGCCGCTGCAATCGTTCTCGCTAACATACTGGATGAATCTGTTTGGTTGTTTTTCTGCAAAGTTACTCAATTTATCTGTGTGCGGCAAATTTGCCTGTCGAAAAGCCTTGCCTGCCCGAAAGTCAAATCAAAATATTGCGATTGTCTGCAACATGTATTAATTTTGTGCCCGCCAACTAAAAAAGAAACTACAAGCAGATGATAACCTTTATTGTAAGCCTCATTGCCCTCGTGCTGGGGTACTTGATTTATGGTGCCATCATGGAGCGCGTGATGCGTCCTGATGACCGCGAGACGCCCGCCGTGCGTCTTGCCGATGGAGTGGACTACGTGGTCTTGCCCACGTGGAAAGTGTTCATGATCCAGTTCCTGAACATCGCCGGGACGGGGCCGATCTTTGGAGCCATCATGGGCATGTGGTTCGGCCCCGCGTCCTACCTGTGGATCGTGCTGGGCTGCATCTTTGCCGGCGCGGTGCACGACTTCATGAGCGGCATGCTCTCGCTGCGCCACGACGGTGCCAACCTGCCGGCGTTGATCGGCAAGTACCTGGGCAACGGCACGCGCAGCGTGATGCTCGTCTTCACCGTGCTGCTGCTGTTGATGGTGGGTGCCGTGTTTGTCTACAGTCCGGCGCTCATCCTGGCCGGCATGTGGGGCGAGCCGCTGTTCTGGATCATCGTCATCTTTGCCTACTACGTCATCGCCACGCTGTTGCCCATCGACAAGATCATCGGGCGCATCTATCCGCTGTTTGCCATCGCCCTGCTGGTGATGGCCGCCGGCCTGCTGGTGGGCCTGTTCATCAAGATGCCCCACCTGCCCGAGCTGTGGAACATGGGCGACATGAGCGAGTGGACCGCGACCCAGGTCATTGACGGCAAGGACACGCTGGGCATCGCCGCCTACCTGCAGAAGAATCCCCTGTTCCCCTGCCTGTTCATCACCATCGCCTGTGGCGCCATCAGCGGCTTCCATGCCACCCAGAGCCCCCTGATGGCCCGCTGCCTCAAGAGCGAGCGCCTGGCCCGCCCGGTATTCTATGGCGCGATGATCACCGAGGGCATCGTGGCACTCATCTGGGCTACCGTCTCGTCCTACTTCTTCTACTACGGCGGCTGGAAAGAGGTCGTCAGCCCCGAGCAGGTGACCGAATTCATGGCCCAGGTGCAGCTGGCCGACGGCAAGACGCTCACCCAGTACTTCACCGCGCCGCAGGTGGTGAACCTCGTGTGCAGCAGCTGGCTGGGCATCGTGGGCGGCACGCTTGCCGTGCTGGGCGTGGTCGCAGCCCCCATCACGAGCGGCGACACGGCCTTCCGCAGCGCCCGCCTCATCATTGCCGAGTGGCTGCACTTTGAGCAGAAGAGTATGGCCCGCCGCCTGATGATCAGCGTCCCCTTGTTTATCGCCTCGCTGCTGCTGCTCATCTGGCAGATGGAGAACCCCGACGGCTTCAACGTGCTGTGGCAATACTTCGGCTGGCTCAACCAGGCCTTGTCGGTCTTCACCCTGTGGATGATCACCGTCTATCTGGCGCGTAACCACAAGCCCTATATCATCACCTTGATCCCCGCCATCATGATGACGGTGGTGTGCACGACGTTCCTGGTCGCATCGCCCCAGGCCTTAGGCTATCAGGAGCTCACTCCGTGGGCGGCCCTGGCTGTCATCGCGATCGCCGTCGTGTGGTTCGCCGCATGGCTGCGCAAGGATCGCAACTCCTTGTTAAGCAGGGTGAACGATAATTAAACAACAGTATATTTCTAAACAACTGAATAGCCAGAGAGGTCTGGGGGCGTCCCTCGGGCCTCGCGCTATTTTTCAAACAACCACAACAACCCTTTTCAAACAACTTGTACAATTTTTTACTCAACAACTGAATCATCTGGGGGCATCCGCGACCTCTTACATCACGCTAAGGCGCGAAGTCGCTAAGTTTTTATTATGATTGCTCTCAAGGGGCTCGCAATCGGTGATGCGGATGCAAAAAAATAAGGTTGTAATTGTTGTCATACAGGTTGTTACGGTTGTTTGAAAATAGTCCCACATGAGCATCACGCTAAGACGCAAAGTCGCTAAGTTTTTTTATAGAAGACAAAAAAGACAAGAAGGACTATGCCATCCGGATTGTAGCGATTTTTTAAAAAACAACTTAAACAACCTTTTTTTAACAAAACTGGATATGTATCGTCCTGAAATAGTTTGACAAAATTCAAAATAAATTAGGACTAAAAGTGCTGCTCATGTCGGAAATGTTAAAGTAATGTTAAAATTGGGGGGGTAATTGTGAAGTTTCCTGAAATGTGTATATTTGTAAATTGTTTCACAATTAACTTACTTTCTTAAACTATTGGACTTATGAAAAAGACATTACTTATTATGCTATTGTCGCTGCTGGGCATGACCCAGGCGGTGGCGCAGGACTACGAGTATGTCCCGCTGGTTCGTGAGGGCGTGAAGTGGGTTTACTACTATGAGAATACGGGCGATTTCTATCCGCCAGACCCTGATCTTGCTATCGGCAAGGTTTATCTGTCCCTGGAATTGAAGGGGGACACAGTGATCGATGGCAAGGTCTATAAGGCATTGCACAAGTATTATGGAGACCAGATTAATACTGTAAGCGACACGGTTCCCATCTACCTGCGCGAAGAGGGCAAGATCGTCTATGGCATCGTCCCCGAGGGTGTGATCTACCCCGATTGTCCCATTTCTTGTTTCGGCAATCAGGCGATCAGTGCCTTGATCAATGATGGTAAGGAATTCATTCTGTATGACTTTAATGATCCCGTCTCATTCTGCCAATCCTATTCAAGTATGTACCGTGAGAACGAGGAAGCGTATGAAATAACTGGCTTTAATTATCTCAAGCCATTTAAATTCGCCGATGTGGTGACCATCAACGGCCGTCCGTCCAAACGTTATGTCTTCGGCCTATTGGAGAACTGCTGTTTTATTGAGGGTATCGGTTTTGACGGCATGGGTGACGGTTATTTGGTAGCCTTTGGATATGACAGATTGATGAGTGCCCCACCCTTCTGCTTGAGCCATGTCATTGAAGACGGAGAAGTGATCTATCGCTCGGCCAAAGAGGTCGATGATAAGCCCTACCTGTCCATCGCGCGAGAAGGTGTGGAATGGGTAAATGAGCATGTATCCGTCCAGGAAGGAGACACGACCTGCTACTACTATAGCTATGAATTCAAACCGATCGAGAATAACACGCGTGACTATCATTGCTATTTCAATTCCCAAGACAGTTCGAATCCGTGTGCCGACAGCCTTGTGGCCATCGGCCGAAACTGGGGGCCGGATTTCACATCAATACAGAACAAGATGCTGGAACCCATTATGGCCAGCGGAGAGAACATGATCAACTTTGAATGCACTAATACAGCGCATGCGATCTATAATTTGTACCGATTTGACCAGCCCGACATAAGTCCCTACTGCTTGCTCAATTACTATATCGGCTATCAAAAGGAGGATGTCTTGAACCGAGAGAATTTCGTTGAGATCGAACCTGTCGAGATCGAGGGCGTTGAATGCTCGCGATTTGCCTTCTTGGGTGACGATGGCGAGCCGCTGGCCTATGTGGTAGAGGGCATCGGCTTTGACAGCCGCGACATGGGCGACCTGCTGACTCCGTTCACGCGCCAACCCGACCCCAATGCCGACCACCAGGAATGGTGCGGCCTGAGCCACGTCATCAAGGACGGCCAGGTGATCTACAAGGGCATGCGCTACCGCCACGGAGCCTTCACCGGCATTGACGAGGTGGTGGCCGACGGGGCGCGCCGTCCGCTTGATCCGCACTACTACAACCTGATGGGCCAGCCCGTGGGGCACGACGTGCCGACCACGCCGGGCATCTACATCCACCAGGGCAAGAAGATCGTCGTCCGCTGACAAG
>JAFTFA010000164.1 GCA_017449785.1 Muribaculaceae bacterium
CGTATAATTCGATTAATTCGTAGGCCATATTACTCGTGGGCTCAATTGTAAGAAGCACCCAACCTCTGCTATGGATGAGTGCTCCTATCACTACATGAATCGGCTATTTGCCGTGAGCTCGATGGAATTATTTTATTGTCAATCCTCTGCCCTGACGGGCAACTCCCCTATCTTTGGGAGGAGCTGAGTATCAGTACTTTATTTTCATCTGAGCTCGCGTTGTTTACAGGTTGAGGTAGGTCTTGAGGGCCTCGACATATTGCTCGAAGGCCTTGCGGCCCTGCTCGGTGACCTGGCAGGTCGTGCGTGTCTTCTTGCCGACAAACCCCTTGGTGACGGTGATGTAACCGGCACTGGAGAGTTTGTCGAGCTGCACGCTCAGGTTGCCCGCCGTGGATTCGGTCTGCTCCTTGAGATAGACAAAGTCGGCCTCCTCCACATTCATCAGGATGGACATCACCGCCAGCCGCAGCTGGGAGTGAAGGATGGGATCCAACTCTTTCATCGCTGCTGACGTGCTTTACGGTTAATGATGTGCCCCGGGATGATCATCATGCAGGCGAAGGCAATCATGAACAAGGGCAGGAACCAGTTGATGAGCAGGCGCACGTTGCCAACAATGCAGCAGAACGTGAATAGCCCGACGCACAGTCCGATGGCACCGCCAGCGACGAGAGACTTCTCTTTCACGATAATGCCTTGGGCCATTTCGGCCATCGGAACGATGAGGAGCGGAATGGCAAACATCATCCCCCAGGCGTTGAAACCCTTGAGGCCAAACCCGAAGCAAAACAGCGTCGCAACCACCGATGCCAAGCCGACAATGGTCCAGATTTGAGACGTGATCTTATCGGAGTAACTCTTGACGCCGCTCTTGCGGTCGCTCTTCCTTGCCATGATGGGGGTGGCGATACCGCCAACGATTCCTATTGCAAACCATAGCCAGTTCCATGCCGGGTTGTGCGTTGCGACAAGCATGATCCACACCAGTGCGGTAACAATCACCGTGAGGTAACCCCACATGAGCAAAATGTTGCCGTCGCCGATGTAACGCTCACGGGTGCGCTTGATCATCGCGGTAATCAGTTCGAGGCTCTCGCGCTCGGTCATTTTCTTCTCTTCCATAACTTGAATTGTTTTAAATTTGGCTATAAAGCGGTTTAAAAAATAAACTGTAACTCTCCGAAAAAAGAACAGCACTCGCGATTACCGTTCTTACTTTCACACCGCAAAGATAAACCAGTTTATAATATAAACCAAATAATGCCCCGTTATTTAACATTTATTAATATTCTGAAATTGGAAGACAAGAAGGACAATTATGTAATAATTTATTGATTATCAACACTCTGTCTTTCTTGTCTTTCTTGTCTTTTAATTATAAAAACTTTCTATATATGCATTTGCATATTTGTCTGATTTCTTGACGTTTATGTCAACCTCGCTTAGCGTCTTCGCGCCTTAGTGTGAAATAAGTGATCGTGGATGCACAAACAAACTAAACAACACAAGGACAACCCAAACGACATGATGATTATTAATCGTTGTTCAGGTTGTCTTTATGTTGTTATGGTTGTTTGATTCCAGGGGTTTAGCCCACTTGGCAGCCGGGCTTGACGGGGCCTGTCGGGCCGATGACCACGAGGCGGCCGCCGGCATCCTCGGCACTCAGGATCATGCCCTGGCTCTCGATGCCCTTGAGCTTGCGGGGCGGGAAGTTGGCGATGAAGCACACCTGCTTGCCCACCAGGTCCTCGGGCTGGTACCACTTGGCGATGCCGCTGATGATGGTGCGTCCGGCCATGCCGTCGTCGATGGTGAACTTCAACAGCTTGTCGGCCTTCTTCACCTTCTCGCAGGCCAGCACGGTGCCCACGCGGATGTCGAGCTTGGCAAAGTCGTCGATAGTGCACGACGTGGTGACGGGCTTGGGCTTGAAGTTGTTGATGATGTTCTCCTGCTTGATGCGCTCCAGGCGGTCGATCTGGGCCTGGATAACATCGTCCTCGATCTTCTCGAACAGCAGCACGGGCTGTTCCAGCGTGCGGCCGGCAGGCAGGATGTCGATGTCGCCCAGGCGGTTCCAGTCGGCCTTGTCCATGCCGATCATGCCGCGCAGCTTCTGGGCACTGAAGGGCAGGAACGGCTCGAAGGCGATGGCCAGGTTGGCCGTGATCTGCAAGGCTAGGTTCATGATGGTCTCGACACGTGCCATGTCGGTCTTGGCCAGCTTCCAGGGCTCGGTGTCGGCCAGGTACTTGTTGCCGATGCGGGCCAGGTCCATGGCATCCTTCAGGGCCTCGCGGAAGTGGAAGTGCTCGATGTGGTCGTTGAGCACGGCCTTGACGCCCTTGAACTCCTCGACGGCGGCGCGGTCCACGTCGGTCAGCTCGCCGGCCTGGGGCACGGTGCCGCCACAGAACTTGTGGGTCAGCACCAGGGCACGGTTCACAAAGTTGCCCAGGATGGCCACCAGCTCGTTGTTGTTGCGGGCCTGGAAGTCCTTCCAGGTGAAGTCGTTGTCCTTGGTCTCGGGGGCATTGGCCGTGAGCACATAGCGCAGCACGTCCTGCTTGCCGGGGAAGTCCACCAGATACTCGTGCAGCCAGACGGCCCAGTTGCGGCTCGTCGAGATCTTGTCACCCTCCAGGTTGAGGAACTCGTTGGCCGGCACGTTGTCGGGCATGATGTAGTCGCCGTGGGCCTTCATCATCGTCGGGAAGATGATGCAGTGGAACACGATGTTGTCCTTGCCGATGAAGTGGATGAGGCGCGTCTGCTGGTCCTGCCACCACTGCTGCCACGTGCCCCAGCGCTCGGGCTGGGCGTCGCACAGCTCCTTGGTGTTGCTGACGTAGCCGATGGGCGCATCAAACCACACGTAGAGCACCTTGCCCTCGGCTCCCTCGACGGGAACGGGGATGCCCCAGTCCAGGTCGCGCGTCATCGCGCGCGGCTGCAAGCCGTTGTCCAGCCACGACTTGCACTGGCCATAGACGTTGGGGCGCCACTCCTTGTGGCCCTCGAGGATCCACTCTTTCAACCAGCCCTCATACTCGTTGAGCGGCAGGAACCAGTTGGTGGTGTCCTTCAGCACCAGGGGGTGGTCGCTGTCCTTGGCGTGCGGGTTGATCAGCTCGGTCGGGTCCAGGTCGCGGCCGCAGCCGTCCTCACACTGGTTGCCCTTGGCGGCGGGGTGGTGGCAATAGGGGCACTCGCCCTCGACGTCGCGGTCGGTCAGGAACTTGCCGTCCTGCTCGTCATAGAACTGCTTGGTCGTCTTCTCGATCAACTTGCCCTCGTCATAGAGCTTGCGGAAAAACTCGGCGGCAAACTGGTGGTGGGTCTTGCTCGTCGTGCGGCTGTAGATGTCGTAGGAGATACCCAGCTGCTCAAACGAGTCCTTGATGATCTTGTGATAACGGTCAACGACCTGCTGCGGCGTGATGCCCTCCTTGCGGGCGCGCTGGGTCACGGGAACGCCGTGCTCATCGCTGCCGCCCACAAACAGCACCTCCTCGCCCTGCAGGCGCAGGTAGCGCACATAGATGTCGGCGGGCACATACACTCCTGCCAGATGGCCGATGTGGACCGGGCCGTTAGCATAGGGCAACGCCGTCGTCACCAGCGTGCGGGCAAATTTCTTCTCTTTCTCCATGATTGTATCGTAGTGTTATACAGTTAGTTCTCTATTTGGGCTGCAAAGGTACAAAAAAGTTTCCTTATACATTGATTTGAAGACAAGAA
>JAFTFA010000165.1 GCA_017449785.1 Muribaculaceae bacterium
ATACTCGTCCATGTTGAATGTGATCACATTCTGGAACGACACCTTGCCGGCCCTGTTCATGGCGATAAGCTCACGGTACATGCCCAGCGGGGAACTGCCCGTGGGACAACCCAGCTTGAAGGGTTTTTCGGGCGTGGGATGAGCAGCGTTGATGCGACTTGCTACATAGTTGGCAGCCCACTTCGACACATTTTCATAATCGGGTTCGATGATCAGTCTCATAATTCTTGATTTTGATTAGATTTACTTTTAGCAGGGCAAAGTTACGCTATTTCTGCGAAAACTCCACAAAAAATTGTAACTTTGCAGCCTAAATCATCAAAACAAACCAAATGGACAACAGCAAGCGACCTCTCATCCTCATCAGCAACGATGACGGCTACCATTACAACGGCATCCGCTCCCTCATCAAGGTGGCACAGCGCCATGGCGACGTGTTTGTTGCCGCACCGGCCATCCACCAGAGCGGCAAGTCGAGCGCCATCACCCTGGACGCCCCCGTGCGTGCCCACCTCGTGGAACAGCGCGAGGGCTTCACGGCCTATGAGATCATGGGAACCCCCGCCGACTGTGTCAAGCTCGCCATCAGCCAGCTCATGCCCGACCGCCGTCCCGACCTGGTGCTGGCAGGCATCAACCACGGCTACAACATGGGCATCAGCTCGCTGTACAGCGGCACGATGGCGTGCGCCTATGAGGGCATCATGCACGGCGTGCCTGCCGTGGCGTTCTCCTATGGCGTGTTCACCCGCGATGCCGACACGAGCCTGTGCGAGCCCCTCGTGGAGCAGGTACTAGAGCGCGTGCTCGACAAGGGCCTGCCCCGCGACATCTGCCTGAACGTCAACATCCCGCCCCTGACCGATGGCCCCGTCCACGGCCTCAAGGTCACCGTCAGCGACCTGGGCCGCTGGGTCAACGAGTGGGAGAAGCGCGAGCACCCCATGGGCGGCGACTACTACTGGATGACGGGCGAGTATGAAATGCTCGACGAGAACGACGACACCACCGACATGTACTGGCTGCGCCGCCACTATGCCACGGTGACGCCATGCCACATCGACCAGACCGACCATGCCACGCTGGGCGCCATCGGTGACCTGCTGCTGTGACTTGAATATTGACAACACATTTAATATTATATATCTAAAGAGACAATCGACAATGGAGAGAAGAGTAAGAGTGCGCTTTGCGCCTTCACCCACGGGCCCGCTGCACATCGGCGGCGTGCGCACGGCACTGTATAACTACCTGTTTGCCCGCCAGCATGGCGGTGACATGATCCTGCGCATCGAGGACACCGACAGCACCCGCTTTGTGCCCGGAGCCGAGGATTACATCAACGAGGCCCTGCAATGGTTGGGCATCGGCATCGACGAGGGCGTGCGCGAGGGTGGCAACTATGGCCCCTACAAGCAGAGCGAGCGCCGCGACCTGTACCGCAAGTACATGCAGCAGCTCGTGGATGCCGGCAAGGCTTACTATGCCTTCGACACCCCCGAGGAGCTGGAGGCCAAGCGCCAGGAGATCAAGAATTTCCAGTATGATGCACGCACGCGCGGCATGATGCGCAACTCGCTCTCACTGCCAGCCGACGAGGTCAAGGCCCTCATGAACGGCGGTGCCAAGTGGGTGGTGCGCTTCCGCATCGAGCCCGACCAGGACGTGGTGGTCCACGACCTGCTGCGCGGCGACGTGACCATCAACTCGTCGATCCTCGACGACAAGGTGCTCTACAAGAGCGCCGACGACCTGCCCACCTACCACCTGGCCAACATCGTGGATGACCACTTGATGGAAGTGTCCCATGTCATCCGCGGCGAGGAGTGGCTGCCAAGCGCTCCGCTCCACGTGCTGCTGTACCAGGCCTTCGGCTGGGAAGACACGATGCCCGCGTTTGTCCACCTGCCGCTGCTGCTCAAGCCCGACGGCAAGGGCAAACTCAGCAAGCGTGACGGCGACCGCCTGGGATTCCCCGTGTTCCCCCTCGACTGGAACGACCCCAAGAGCGGCGAGCGCTCCAGCGGCTACCGTGAGGCCGGTT
The DNA here is from genome assembly GCA_017449785.1 of Muribaculaceae bacterium. Taxonomy (GTDB): domain Bacteria; phylum Bacteroidota; class Bacteroidia; order Bacteroidales; family Muribaculaceae; genus Sodaliphilus. The sequence goes on from JAFTFA010000165.1 coordinate 2,045, forward strand.
ATCTGCCCCAGGCTGTGGTCAATTTCCTGGCCCTGCTGGGCTGGAATCCCGGCGACGACCGCGAGATCTTCTCGATGGACGACCTGATCAAGGAATTCTCGATCGACCACTGCTCCCGCAAGGGTGCCAAGTTTGACTTCGAGAAGGGCAAGTGGTTCAACCACGAGTACTTGATGAACATGGACGACAACCAGCTGGCCGGCATGTTCAAGCCCGTGCTCGAGCAGCACGGCGTCAACGTGGCCGACTATAGCGACGGGTTCATCGCCAGTGTCGTGGCCCTGGTCAAGAGCCGCGCCAACTTTGTGGGCGACCTGTGGGACCAGGCCAACTTCTTCTTCACCCGCCCCACGAGCTACAGCGAGAAGGACATCCGCAAGCGCTGGAAAGCCGAGACCCCCGACCTCATGCGCCAGCTCATCGCCCTGCTCGAGAAGGCCGACTTCAACGACGCCCAGGCCTGTGAAGACATGGTCATGGACTGGATCGACAAGAACGGCCTGCACAAGGGCAACGTGATGAACGCCTTCCGCCTGACGGTCGTCGGTGAGTGCCGCGGACCGCACATGTTTGAAATCACCCGCCTGCTGGGACGCGACGAGACCCTCGCGCGCCTCAACGCGGGCATCGAGAACATCCAGCTGCCTGCCGATGCCTAAATGGCTGCTTGTCATATTGACCCTGATCATCACCATTCCATCTCTTGTCGCCCAAGAGGTGGAATGGAGTGTTGATGCCAGCACACTGATCAACAACCGCGAGGGAGGCGAGGACTACAGCACGCCCGACCAGACCTTCATCTTCACGCGACTGGCGCCCGAGCTGGGTATCTCGATGCTCGACGGCACCCACCAGCTCAAGGGTGGCATCGCCTGGTATCAGCCCATGACCGACAACATGAGGGGCTACAAGGTGCTGCCCACGCTCTATTACCGCTACAACCGGCCCGACGGCTGGCACGTCACTGCCGGCATGATGCCCCGGTCGCTCATGGTAGAACGCATGCCGCGCTACCTGTGGAGCGACTCGCTGGGCTACTGCCAGCCCAACCTGCGCGGCGTCATGGCACAGCTCATCAAGCCTGCCGGATATGCCGAGATGGCCGTGGACTGGCGACAGATGCAGTCCGAGCACCAGCGTGAGGCCTTCACCGTGATGATCAATGCCGACTGGCGCATCACGGGTCCCCTGCGGCTGGGCGGCCACATTCAATACAGCCACTTGGCGATGTCGGCCGGCCATGCCGACGACCAGCACGTCAACGACGACCTGGTCATCAACCCCATGGCCTCGCTCGACCTGTCATGCCACACGGTGCTCGACTCGCTCAGGTTCTCGGCCGGAGCCATCATCTCCATGCAGCGTGACCGCGGCGAGGACTGCTGGCAGCGGCCCGCCGGATTTGTCGCCACTGCGACCGCCCGCTGGCGCTGGCTGCAACTTGACGAGACCTTCTACACCGGTGGCCGGCTGATGCCCCTGTATGCCAAGTTCGGCAGCCAGCTCAACCAGGGCGACCCCTACTTCAACAGCAAGACCTATAGCCGCACCGACCTGGTGATGCACATCGTCAACAACCGCTTCGTCGACTTGTCGGCGTCATTGATGCTGCACGCCTCGGACCACACGACCGGATTCTGGCAGCAGGTGTCATGCCGCGTGTACATCGACAACCGCCTGTGGAAGCATCGCCGCGACAAGACCTACCTGAGCGACGCACGCCTGCAATCCCTCTATTGAACACTACCCTCTAACGACTTCACGACACACTAATGGATCCCATCTATAACATCGGTGTAGCCACCTACCGCAACGCGGTCAAGATCGCTGCCGTGCGCAACCCCAAAGCCAAACTGATGCTGCGCGGACAGCGACGCTGTTTCCGCACCCTCCAGCGCAAACTCGACCCCGCCGGGGGCTACATCTGGATTCACGCCTCCTCGCTGGGCGAGTTTGAACAGGGACGCCCGCTCATCGAGAAAATCAAGCGCGAGCAGCCCGATGCCCGCATCCTGCTGTCGTTCTTCTCGCCATCGGGCTATGAGGTGCGCAAGAACTTCAGCATGGTGGACACCGTGGTCTATCTGCCGTTTGACCTGCCGCGCAACGTCAAGCGCTTCCTCGACATTGTCAAGCCGTCGATGGCCATCTTTGTCAAGTATGAGTTCTGGGGCAACTACCTGAGTGCCCTCAAGCACCGCGGCATCCCCACCCACATCATCTCGGCCATCTTCAGGCCAGGGCAGATCTTCTTCCGCCCCTGGGGCGGCATGTTCCGCAAGATGCTCAAGTGCTTCGACACCCTGTTTGTCCAGAACGAGCAATCCCGCGAACTGCTGGCCGGCATCGGCGTCGAGAACGTGGTGATCGCGGGCGACACCCGCTTTGACCGCGTGGCCGACGTGCGCGCCGCCGCCCGCGAGTTCCCGCTCATCGCCAAGTTTGTCGAGGATTCCCGCTTCACCCTGGTCATGGGCAGCTCGTGGCCTCCCGACGAGGACATCGTCATCCCCTACTTCAACAGCCACCGCGAGATGAAATTGATCATCGCGCCCCACGAGTTTGACCGTCACCGGCTGCACGTGCTCATGTCCAAGCTCTCCAGACCCGCCCGCTTCTACAGCGAGGCTACGCCCCAGAACATCAAGGGCGTGGACTGCCTGATCATCGACAGCTTCGGCCTGCTGTCGTCGCTCTACCGCTACGGGCAGGCGGCCTATGTGGGCGGCGGCTTCGGTGCCGGCATCCACAACATCAACGAGGCGGCGGTCTATGGCATCCCGGTCATCTTCGGCCCCAAGCACCACAAGTTCCAGGAGGCCAGCGACCTCATCGCCCTCGACGGTGCCATGAGCATCCACGATGCCGACAGCTTCTCGGCCGCGATGGATCCCCTGCTCGAGAACGAGCCCCTGCGGCTCAAGTGCGGCAGCACGGCCGGCAACTACATCCAGTCCCACCTGGGCGGCACCCAGCTCATCTATGACTACATCTTCAACAACGGGGGCAAGGAGAGCACGCCCCAGCCGGGCGAATAACAGCCGATCAACCGAAGTCAATTTTCAAAAAAATCGGCAAAATCGTTGATTATTAGCGGGATTTGTTATACCTTTGTGGCGCTTTAACGAAAATTTCAGACGATGGTAGATGCTTTGAAGTTGAGAATCAAGACGTTACCATTTGGCATTCACACGGTTGAATGTCATCTGGACGAGGCGTTTTTCAATACCGAGGAGCAGACCGAGGTGCGCCGAGCCGACGTGGATGTCACCCTGACGGTGAGCCGCAAGAGCGAGAACACCTACCACCTGGAGATCTCGTGCCACGGCACCATCACTACGGCGTGTGACCGTTGCCTCGATGATCTGGATTTGCCAGTGGATGTGGACTATCGCCTGGACGTTGAGCAATCGGGCACCGAGCTTGACGACTCGCGCGACGAGCTCCTGATAGTGCCATCGCAGTGGCGAGAGCTGGATGTAGCACCCCTGGTGCGAGACACCGTGCTCCTCGCTCTGCCGATGACGCGCTGTCATGAAAACGAGGATGACTGCAACCCGGCCATGCTCGACGTGCTCGACAGCCATCGTGTCGAGACCGTCCCCGACGGCGATGACGACCAACTGAGTGAAACAACCGGCACCGACCCCAGGTGGGAGGCGCTTAAAAAATTGAAAGAACAACAATAACTTTTAAATAACAACAAGAAAATGGCACATCCTAAAAGAAGACAGTCCAAGACTCGTACCGCTAAGCGCCGCACCCACGACGTGGCTGTGGCTCCGACCATCGCTCAGTGCTCCAACTGTGGTGCATGGCATGTTTATCACACCGTTTGCCCCGAGTGCGGTTACTACCGTGGCAAGAACGTGATGGGCAAGGAGGAAGCTTAAATCGCCCCGGTGCCGCCCTCTCGACGACCAGAGTCAAGGGAACGGCAACACGCGATGAACGCGAACGTGATATCCTGAATGGGTTGAATCCGCAACCGGCGTTCATCCTCATTTGGGATATTGAATTTAAAAATTAACACCTCTTATTATAGGAACAAGATAACGCTTTCACGCTTATGCTGAACGCTAAGATCACTGGCATCGCGTCATTCCTGCCCGATGATGTGCTGGACAACGAGATGCTATCACAGATGGTGGACACCAACGACGAGTGGATCACCACGCGTGTCGGTGTCAAGGAACGCCGCATCCTCAAGAAGCCCGTCGGCTCGTCCTACATGGGCATCCAGGCCGTCAACAAGCTGCTCGAGGAGACCGGTACCGACCGTGACGACATCGACCTGCTCATCTGCCCGACGTCCAACCCCGATTACCGATTCCCCTCGACGGCATCGGTCATCGCTCATGGAGTCGGCATCGAGAAGAAGTGCTATGCCTATGACATCCAGGCTGCCTGTGCAGGATTCCTCGTGGGTCTCTATGAGGCCACGGCCTACATCCGCGCCGGCATCTACAAGAAGGTCATTGTCGTCGCCGCCGAGAAGATGTCAAGCATGACCAACTACAAGGACCGCGCGACCTGCCCGCTGTTCGGCGACGCCGCAGCCTGCATGTTGCTCGAGCCCACCGAGGAGCCCGTCGGCATCATGGACGGCATCTTCCACGTGGACGGTTCGGGACTGGAGCACCTGGTCTATAAGGCCGGCGGCTCGGCTCTGCCCACCAGCCACGAGACGGTGGACGCCGACTTCCACTATGTCTATCAGGAGGGGCGTGCCGTCTATCGTCACGCCGTCATCGACATGCTCACCTCGAGCCAGGACGTGATGAAGCGCAACAACCTGACCAACGACAACATCCAGTGGTTCGTGCCCCA
>JAFTFA010000166.1 GCA_017449785.1 Muribaculaceae bacterium
ACCTATCTCGCTCCACAAGTGGATGCCGTGCATGTCCGACACGCTGGGCATGTAGGGCATGTTAGGCGATGCAAGGAATCCCGCTACAATATAACCTAAAACAATCGGTTGCTTGAGGCTCTTGAACAAGAGCGTCATCACGCCTGCGCATATCAGTATCAGCGCGAGGTCGGCAATTAGAGGTTCAAGTTGTGACATAACATTAACCTAAAATTATTAGCACTTTATATTAATACAAATTTTAATACAAATTTATGAGCAACAACAAGTTGCGCAGATAGTTACCCAGCCTGAATTCATCTGACCCCAGGGCTGTATAGACAAGTAAAATCGTCATTGGCACGGCAAAGGTAACCCTAAAAACGGAAACAACCACCCCTTTTGGGAGGGTTTTTGATGTGACACAACAAGTTTGCGCTACCCGTCGCACGTCATTCCTCGGGCCGTTCCCATGGCCAAGAATGGGACTGGAAACCAAAAAATGATTACCTTTGCGGCCAGTAAAGTCAAGAACGAGATGAGCAACGCATCGGCCATAGCACAGCTGCAGCAGCAACGGCAACTGCTCCGCCAGGAATACCAGGAGGAGAAGGAGGCCTATCGCCTGCACACCGAGAGCATCGGGCTGGCACGCAAGGTGACGCGCGGCGACGCCTGGTATCCCTTGCACCTGGGGCGCACCTACTACAACTCGATGAACCAGTTCTGCATCGAGGTGACACGCCAGGCCGACGAGGAGATCGACCACAACTTCGAGTACGGCAAGCCGGTCGTGTTCTTCAAGGCCGAGGTGCCGGGCGGTGACCTCAAGCAGGCGGGCAGCATCCGCTACTTCAACTTCACGGGCACCATCTCGTTTGTCGATGGAGACCGCATGGTCGTTGCCATCCCCGAGGGGCACACGCTGGAACTGCAGAATTCGCCGTTGCCCATCGGTGTGCAACTGTTCTTTGACGAGACGAGCTACCGCACGATGTTTGACGCGCTGGACCGCGTCATCGGTGCCAAGGGCACCCGCCTGGCCTACCTGCGCGACCTGTTCTACAGCCATCAGCCGGCCGAGGTATTCACCTTTGACGCGATGCGTTTCCCGTGGCTGAACGCGAGCCAGGAACGCGCCGTCAACGACGTGCTGCGAGCCAAAGACGTACGCGTGCTGCACGGCCCGCCCGGCACCGGCAAGACGACAACGCTGGTCGAAGCCATCAACGAGACGCTGATGCGTGAGACCCAGGTGCTCGTGTGCGCCCAGAGCAATACCGCCGTCGATTGGATCAGCGAGAAACTGGTCGATTGCGGCGTGAAGGTGCTGCGCCTGGGCAATCCCACGCGCGTCAACGACAAGATGCTGAGTTTCACCTATGAGCACCGCTTTGCCGACCATCCCGACTACCCCAAGCTGTGGCAAGCGAGGCGCAACATACGCGAGCTGCGGCGCAAGCGTCGCGAGAAGGGCGAGCACTTCCACCAGAAGCTCGACCGCCTCAAGGAGCTGGCCGTCGAGCTCGAGGTGCGCATCAACGGCGACATCTTCGGACAGGTGCGCGTCATCGCCTGTACCCTCGTCGGGGCGTCAAGCAAATTACTCGACGGCAAGAAGTTCGGCACCGTCTTTATCGACGAGGCCGCCCAGGCCCTGGAAGCGGCCTGCTGGATCCCGATACGCCGTGCCAGCCGCGTCATCCTCGCCGGGGACCACTGCCAGCTGCCGCCCACGGTCAAGAGCCTGGAGGCCTTGAAGGGCGGCCTGGGCAAGACGCTCATGGAACGCATCGTCGAGAACAAGCCCGAGTGTGTCTCGCTGCTGCAAGTGCAGTACCGCATGAACGACGAGATCATGCAGTTCAGCAGCGACTACTTCTATCACGGCCAGATGAAGTCGGCCCCCGAGGTCGCCCACCGCGTCATCCACGAGGGCGACGCGCCCATCCTGTGGTTCGACACATCGGTCATCAACCTGGGCGAGGACGAGCAGAACACCTTCAGGGAGCAATTTGTCGGGGAGTCATTCGGCCGCATCAACAAGGGCGAGGCCAATCTCACCCTGAGCCTGTTGCAGATCTATTTCCAGCGCATCGGCAAGCAACGCATCCTGGAGGACCGCATCGACGTGGGCATCATCTCGCCCTACCGGGCACAGGTGCAATACCTCAAGCGACTGATCAAGAAACGGGCTTTTTTCAAGCCATTCCGGCACCTGATCTCGGTCAACACGGTCGATGGCTTCCAGGGGCAAGAGCGCGACGTCATCCTCATCTCGATGGTGCGGGCCAATGACGCGGGCCAGATCGGCTTCTTGCGCGACTTGCGCCGCATGAACGTCGCCATCACGCGTGCCCGCATGAAACTTTTCATCCTGGGCGACGCCCCCACCCTGACGCGCCACCCGTTCTACAAGCGCCTGTTCGACTACATCCAGTCGGTCAGACGACACAGATGACAAAGCTATTTTCAGACAACTTGGACAACATCATTGACAGCCATAACAACTATATTTTTTGTTGTCATGGTTGTCTAAAAGTTGTCGTTATTGTCTGAAAATCAGGTATCTGCAGCGAAGATCTTGCGCAGCCAGTGGCGGTAGCCCAGGATGGCCATGACGGTGTAGAAGGCGTAGAGGCAAGCGGTGAAGGGAATCTGCTTGTAAACGTAGAGGATGGCACAGACGAGGTCAACAACAAACCACATGAGCCACTGCTCGGCATACTTCTGGGCCAGTGCCCACGTGGCGACCATGCTCAACGAGGTCGTGAAACTGTCACACAGGGGGACCGTGCTGTCGGTGAACGTGATCAAAATCCAGTAAATCAACGCCCACAAGCCCAGGCCGGCAAGTGCGACAGGCAACACCTGCCTCAGCGGGAAATGGGTGATGGGCCGTTCGGCTTGCTTCTCGACCGTCGCGCCCGAGTGACTGCGTGACCATTGCCACAAGACATAGCCATAGACGGCTGCAATGACGTAATAGATTTCCATGCCGAAGTCGGCATACAGGCCACGCTCCCAGTACAGGTAACCGTGAGCAATGGGCATGATCACACCCACTACCCACATCCAGATGCTCGCCTTGAACTCGAGCCACAGGTAAATCAGTCCCAACACCAGGCCAGCCATGTCGATGGCCTTGATCCATGAGAAATCGGCAAAATATTGTGTTATCGTCTCTATCATCTCACACGCAGGTTGTCTCAAAAGAGTAAAACTTGATGCAAAGGTAAAACCTTTGACCCAATTGAGCAAATCCCACGCGTCACACCATGAGTAAAAATGAGCATTCTGCAAGCAGCCAATCCCCATTTCACAATATTTAATCAATAATTCCCGTCACTTTGCTTGCCACTGTCGGCAAAAAGGAGTACTTTTGCAGTGGTAAAATTTCAATTAACAATTTAGCACCATTTAAAAAAGAAATAAAATCATGGCTTTAACTAATGACAAATTGGTCATCGTCGGCGCTGCCGGCATGATCGGTTCCAACATGGTACAGACCGCCCTGACGATGGGCTTGACCAACAACATCTGCCTGTATGACGTTTTCTCGCCCGAGGGCGTTGCCGAGGAGATGCGCCAGAGTGGCTTCAACGACGTGAACATCACCGCCACCACCGACGCCAAGGAAGCATTCACCAACGCTAAGTACATCATCTCGAGTGGTGGTGCTCCCCGCAAGGCCGGCATGACCCGCGAGGACCTGCTCAAGGGCAACTGCGAGATCGCCGAGGGCCTGGGCAAGGACATCAAGAACTACTGCCCCGACGTCAAGCACGTGATCATCATCTTCAACCCCGCCGACCTGACGGGTCTGGTAACCCTGCTTTACAGCGGCTTGAAGCCCAACCAGGTGACAA
>JAFTFA010000011.1 GCA_017449785.1 Muribaculaceae bacterium
ATTCCCTGCGGTAGAAATACGTGGCAAAAATATAGGGAATTTCCGAAGCAACCAAAAACACGCCGCGAAGTGTTAAAATCTAAAAGTAACTGTATTTCAGTGTTTTACATTTGGTTGTTTGGTGCTGTTCATGGTTAGTCTGAGGCCTCTAAATACATTTATTGAACGCATCTTTGTCGATGTAGGTAACGGAGTTGGGAATGGTGACGCTGGTGAGACTTGAGCAGTTATAGAACACTCTACTGCGGATACGGGTTATGGAGTTGGGAATGTCGATGCTGGTCAGGCTCGTGCAGCCATAGAACGCATAGTCGCCGATGTAGGTAGCGGAGTTGGGGATGGATATGCTGGTCAAGCTCGAGCAGCCATCGAACGCATATTCGCCGATGTAGGTAACGGAGTTGGGGATGGATATGCTGGTCAAGCTCGTGCAGCCATAGAACGCATTGTTGCCGATGGAGGTGACGGAGTTGGGGATGGATATGCTGGTCAGGCTCGAGCAGTTATAGAACGCCATAGGGCCGATATAGGTCACCGTGTAGGTCGTGCCGTTGTAGGTCACGGTCTCGGGTATCACCACCTCACCAGACAAATTTGTATATGAAGGCGATGAACTGTTTTGATAAGTTACTGTGACGTTATTGCCTCTGATGGAATAGTAAATGCCATCTACCTCGAAGTCGTAGGCGGAAACGATGGATGAAGTGCCGAGGATGGCTAGGGTGACTAGGATTGTTCGCAGAAGAGCGGGTTTTAGGGTTTTCATAAATAATTCTCCTATTGCTCGTGCAGTCCTCACGGGCGGCTAGTGGATAATAAAAGCGTGAACTGAATCGCCACACCTCTAACGGATGGTCGTAGGAAACCAGCAAAGGAAGATATGGGAATAGCAGCCCACGCTGTAGCGTGAGAACCGCCTTGCCATACTTGCCTTTTTCAGAAAGTGTCCTACGTTTTCCGTTACAAGTAAAAGCAATACGCTTCTTTTTTTATTCAACGATGTCGTGTGATGGGCGGCAGCCTTTGGTCACACCACCACGATGCAAAGGTAGTGAATTATTCATGAAATAGCAAGTAATAATTGATTAACCCCTGTTTTTTCTCTTATCCAAGTTTTTTTTTCTCTCGAAACCTGGTGTCCTCGTTGCATGCCAATGGCATGCACTACCTTAACGAGTGCCGGCACAACATCGATTATCACGACAGTGCCATTTTAATTGTCCGTGATGAGAGATATAATCCAGTGTGTTTTATTTATTAGAGGGAATCAGTTGGCTAATTAGTTGGGATGTTTTAACTTTGTGGCATGAGAAATAAACGCGATGAACAGTGCAGGCAATGGTGGCAGCAACATCATGGCGAGCATGAGGTGAAGCGGTCGATGAAGCGTCGCAATGCTTGGCACGATTACTATAGCCGTTGTATCTATATGGTTACGCTTGCCGTGGATGGACGCAAGCCTGTCCTGGGTGAGTTGTGCGGTCCTGACGCAGCACACCTGGCACCGTGGATTAGGCCAACTGTGTTGGGCCAACATGTATTGGCCTGCTGGAACGCTATCTCCATCCATTACCCTGAAGTGAGGACCATAGATGTCCAGCTGATGCCAGATCACTTGCATGGTATGCTCTTTGTCACCAAGCAGGTGCCTTATCACTTGGGCGCGGTCGTCAACGGTTTCAAGGCAGGGTGCAATGCCGCGTCTAGGGAAGTGTTGGGACGCGTCTTGTGGGAGGAAGGATACCATGACCGCATCCTGATGAAAAAAGGGCAACTGGACACGATGCTGAACTACGTGCACGATAATCCTCGCCGCCTGTGGACAAAGCGCAATAATCCTGAATTCTTTACTGTCCAACAGGATTGTGTCATCGCTGAATCCCACGTCGCTATTGCTGGGAACCGTTTTCTGCTTGATTATCCACATAAGGTTGTCGTGCAGTGCTCACGTTCTATTGATACCGATGAGGCCATTGCTCGCGAGGTGAACCGTTACATGAGTATGGCAAGAGATGGAGCCGTGCTGGTGTCGGCCAGTATCAGTCCTTGTGAGAAGGCTGTGATGAGGACCGCCTTTGAGGCCGGGGGTCCGGGAGATTGTCTTGCTTGAGAATGGCTTCTCCCCGATGTGGAAGCCTGGTGGACAACAATTTGATGCCTGTGCCAGAGGGCAACTGCTGTTTGTCGCGCCATGGCCCTACCACAGCGAGCGCAAGACAATCACCAGAGCGCAATGTCTGCAACTCAATGACTTGGCAAGGCAGGTCGCCACTCTAGTGCCACAACTGTGACTTGTATTCTGCAAGCCGGTGGCTTGCACTACTGTGACATGGCTTGCTTACCCTGCTACTGTGACATGGCTTGCCTCCCTTGCTGCTGTGACATGGCTTGCTTCCCCTGCGGCTGTGTTGCAGTAGTGCAGGGCATGGCCCTGCAATTATTGTCGGGAAACTGTTGCTGAATGGGAAATAATGAGTAATTTTGTGGGATAATTCATGTAATCTGGTATTGAGATGCCTTATTTTTCAGTGATTGTGCCGGTGTATAACCGGCGGGACGAGGTGGAGGACCTGCTCAGGAGCCTCACCCGACAGACAGACAAGAATTTTGAAATCATTCTGGTGGAGGACGGCTCGACCGAGCGCTGCGAGGACATCGCCCTGCGCTACAGCAGCGAGCTGGACCTGCGCTACTTCTATAAAGCCAACGAGGGACGCTCCATCGCCCGCAACTATGGTCTGGAGCATGCCACGGGGCAGTACTTCGTGTTCTTTGACAGCGATTGCGTCATCCCGCCCGACTACTTCAGGACGCTAGGCGATGAGCTGGCCAACCACTATGTGCAGTGCTTCGGCGGCCCTGACGCGGCGAGCGACGACTTTACCGATGTGCAGAAGGCCATTTCCTTCTCGATGACGTCGCTGCTGACCACGGGCGGCATCCGTGGCGGCAAGGTGCAGATGGAGAAATTTGTCCCCCGCTCGTTCAACATGGGCTACTCGCGCGAGGTCTATGAGAAGGTCGGTGGTTTCCGCGAGATGTTCAGCGAGGACATCGACATGAGTACGCGCGTGCGCCAGGCAGGGTTTGACATCCGCCTGATTCGCCCCGCGTTTGTCTATCACAAGCGCCGCACGAGCCTCAAGAAGTTTGCCCGCCAGACCTACGTCTTCGGCATGTCGCGCATCACGCTCAAGTTGCTTTACCCCGACAGCCTCAAGCTGGTGCATTGCCTGCCCGCCGTGTTCACCATCGGCTGCGTGCTGCTGTTGCTGCTCTCGTTGTGGAAGTGGTGGTTCATCCTGCCCATCCTGGTCTATGCCGCAATGCTGTGGGTCGCCGCCCTCATCGAGACCCGCAGCCTGAAGATCGCCTGCCTGGCTGTCGCGTCGAGCTTTACCCAGCTGTGTAGCTACGGTTGGGGCTTCATCAAGGCCTATGTGTGGAAAATCCTGTTGAAGCACGGCCGTGACATCAACGAGGAAGTCCAGATGCGCAAGGGAAAGTGAGTTTTTAGTGAGGAGAGAGTAGTGAGGAGAGAGGAGAGAGTAGAGAGTAGAGAGTAGAGAGGAGTGTTCCGTTACATCCGTTACATCCATGCAGGAGGAGAAAGACAATAGCAAGCTGGTGGGAAGCCGCAATATCAAGGACACCGTTCCCGAGGAGGACCGCCCGCGTGAGAAGGCCAAGAAGCACGGCTTCGGGGCTCTCTCTACCGCCGAGTTGCTGGCCATCCTGCTGCGTGTGGGCACGCCGGGCGAGTCGGTCGTGGACCTGTGCCAGCGCATCCTGCGCGACAACGACGACAAGCTCTACCTCATCGCCCGCAAGGGCATCAACAACCTGGTGAAGAACTACCACGGCATCGGTGAGGTCAAGGCCATCGAGATCCTTGCCGCCCTAGAACTGGCCCGCCGCTACCAGCAGGAGGAGTTCCAGGAACGCTTCAAGATCACCAGCAGCGAGGATGCCTACAATTACCTGCGTCCCCGCATGGAACACCTCGACCATGAGGAAATCATGGTCGTGCTGCTCAATCATGCCAAGCAGGTCGAGGAATGTGTGCGCATCAGCAGCGGCGGCACGGCGATGACCGTTGCCGACATCAAGATGATCCTGCGCCCTGCCATTGAGCGCCTGGCCTCGGGCATCATCCTGGCCCATAACCATCCCAGCGATAATCCCAAGTCCAGCGTGCAGGACGACCGCCTGACCGAGCGTGTCCACCAGGCCTGCAAGGTGATGGACATCCAGCTGGTGGACCACATCATCGTGTGCCGCGGTGGCCGCTACTACAGCTACAACGACCACGGCCGCCTGCTGTGATCAGGAAAAAGCAATTTATTGGTTCGGGTGTTCGGCCAGGTAGCGCCACAGGGGGGCTGCCATGAGGGCCTGTAACTGGCGGTTCTCGCGCAGCATCGCCTCGACCTCGTCGCGTGACAGCAGCAGCACGGCGATGTCCTCGCCGGCATCCAGGTGCTGGTCGCTGAGGCGTTCCACCCCCTCGGCCAGGAAGCAGTGGGTGATGTTGTCACAGATGCTGGGATTCTGCCCCACCGTCATGATTTCACGCCACTGGCCGCCACCGTAGCCCGTTTCTTCGAGCAACTCGCGCCGGGCCGCGTCAATCGGTGGCTCGCCTTGCTCCACCACGCCGGCACACAGCTCGTCGAGCACCACGTCCATCGCGTGGCGGTACTGCCGCACCATGACAAACTGCCCCTCACGGGTGATGGCGATGATGTTGACCCACTCGGGGTATTCCAGCACATAGTGCTCCGGGTTGATGCGCCCGTCAGGCAGCTGCACCTTGTCGACGCGGGCCGTGAGCCACGGCCGCTGGATGATGTAGCGGCTCTCGAGCGTCGTCCATTTCTTGATCTCCTTTGCCATAGAAAATATCGTTGGTTATGATTATATAACGTGTAAATCGGGGTGAATGGTACTTGATTGCGAAAAAAACAGTAATTTTGCGCTCATGGAAGTGAGGACAATCGTCAAGAAGGGGCGCGAGGACAAGGTGTGGTATGCCATCCGCGTGACCTATAACCGTGAGCTCAAGGTCAAGGAGGACCTGGACGCGCGAGGCATCACCTGCTTTGTCCCCATGCAGTACCGGCGCGAGGAGCGTGGCGGTGTGATGGTCAAGCGGCTGGTGCCCAGCGTGCACAACCTCATTTTCATCTATCTCACGCCCACCGAGATGCAGGAGTACAAGCGCCACACCGACCTGCCCATCCGCTACATCATGAATCGCGAGAACAACAGGCCGATTATTGTGCCGACGCGTGAAATGGAGAACTTCATTAAGGTGGCAGGCACCTATGACGAGAAACTCATCTATCTCAACCCCGACCCGGGCGACTTTGCCAAGGGCGAGCGCGTGCGCATCATCGGCGGCACCTTTGCCGGAGCCGAGGGCGTCTTTGTCCGCGTCAAGGGCGACCGCCGCGTGGTCGTCAATGTCGAGGGCCTTGTGGCCGTCGCCACCACCTTTGTCCACCCGTCGATGATCGAGAAGATCACCGACCCTGACCCTGATCAACTAGACAACGCATTATAACGACATGAACGAGAATAACCAGAAAGTTGCCCTCATCACGGGCATTACCGGCCAGGACGGTTCCTACTTGGCCGAATTCCTGCTCGACAAGGGCTATGAGGTGCACGGCATCATCCGCCGCAGCAGCAGCTTCAACACGGGCCGCATCGAGCACCTGTACCTTGACGAGTGGGTGCGCGACATGAAGCAGCGCCGCCTCATCAATCTGCACTACGGCGACATGACCGACAGCAGTTCGCTCATCCGCATCATCGAGAAGACTCGTCCCGACGAGATCTACAACCTGGCCGCCCAGAGCCACGTCAAGGTGTCGTTCGACGTGCCCGAATATACTGCCGAGACCGACGCCGTGGGCACCCTGCGGCTCATCGAGGCCGTGCGCATCGCCGGCCGCGAGAAGACGACGCGCATCTATCAGGCCAGCACCAGCGAACTCTATGGCAAGGTGCAGGAGGTGCCCCAGCGCGAGACCACGCCGTTCTATCCCCGCAGCCCCTATGGTTGCGCCAAGCTGTACTCGTTCTGGATCATGAAGAATTACCGCGAGAGCTACGGGATGTTCTGTGCCAACGGCATCCTGTTCAACCACGAGAGCGAGCGCCGCGGCGAGACCTTCGTCACCCGCAAGATCACCTTTGCCGCCGCCCGCATTGCCCACGGCCTGCAGGACAAGCTCTACCTGGGCAACCTCAACGCCCTGCGCGACTGGGGCTATGCCCGCGACTATGTCGAGTGCATGTGGCTCATCATGCAGCAGCCCGAGCCTGACGACTTTGTCATCGCCACGGGAGAGTGCCACTCGGTGAGGGAATTCTGTACCCTGGCTTTCCACCACGCCGGCATCGAGCTGGAGTGGCAGGGCGAGGGCATCGGCGAGAAAGGTATTGACAAGGCCACTGGCCGCGTGCTGGTCGAGGTCGATCCCAAGTACTTCCGTCCCGCCGAAGTCGATCAACTCCTGGGTGATCCCACCAAGGCCAAGCAGCAGCTGGGCTGGAACCCGCAGAAGACCTCTTTCCAGGACCTGGTGCGCATCATGGTCGAGCATGACCTGCAGCACATCAAGAAGATTTACCACCTCTCCTGACATCCGTTTAATCCGTTTTAATCCGTTATCTCCGTAATCCCCGACCTCTCATGGAAAAAGACGCCAAGATATATGTTGCCGGCCACCGCGGACTCGTGGGCAGCGCCATCTGGAATAACTTGCAGCACAAGGGATACACCCGCCTTATCGGCCGCACCCATCAGGAACTCGACCTGATGGATGCCGTCGCCGTCAAGCGGTTCTTTGACCAGGAGTGCCCCGAATATGTCGTGCTGGCAGCAGCCCACGTCGGCGGCATCATGGCCAACCTGAAGTATCGTGCCGACTTCATCTTCCAGAACCTCGCTATCCAGCAGAACGTCATCGGCGAGAGCTGGCGGCACGGCGTGAAGAAGCTGCTCTTCCTGGGCAGCACCTGCATCTATCCTCGTGAGGCCCCGCAGCCCATCGGCGAGGATGCCCTGCTCACGTCGCCGCTGGAATATACCAACGAGCCCTATGCCATCGCCAAGATTGCCGGCATGAAGATGTGTGAGAGCTTCAACCTGCAATACGGCACCAACTACATCGCCGTCATGCCCACCAACCTCTATGGCCCGCGTGACAACTTCAACCTCGAGACCAGCCACGTCATGCCCGCTATGGTCCGCAAGATGCACCTGGCTAAACTGCTCAATGAGGGTGACATGGACGGCATCCGCGCTGATCTGGACCGCCGCCCGGTAGAGGGGATTGACGGCAGTGCCGATGATGGACAGATTGTTGCCCTGCTTGAGAAATACGGCATCCTGACAGACCTCCTGCGCCTGTGGGGCACCGGTGCCCCCATCCGCGAATTTCTCTGGAGCGAGGACATGGCCGATGCCAGTGTCTATTGTCTCGAGCACATCGACTTCAAGGACGTGCGCGGCACCGGCGATGAGGTGCGCAACTGCCACATCAACATCGGCAGCGGCAAGGAAGTGACCATCAAGCAACTGGCCGAGCTTGTCCAGTCCACGGTCGGCTACCGCGGCCTTATCGAGTGGGACGCCACCAAACCCGATGGCACCCTGCGCAAGCTCACCGACGTGTCCAAGCTCCACTCCCTGGGCTGGCGGCACACGATGGAGCTCGAGGACGGTGTTCCCGCCCTCTACCGCTGGTACCTGGACAATTAATAGATCAAGAAATAATCTTTAGCTTATGAAACGAGAATTATCAGGTGGTTGTGGCATCACGATACTTGCTTTCTCGCTGATGTTCATTATCTTCGGCATCGTCGCGGTGTTTCAAATGCGCGCCGACGGCGAAGCCGGCATGGGAGCCCTCGGGATGATTGTGCTTATCGTTATTCTGCTGCCGTTCATCTATTTGGGCTATGTAATGCTATACAAGATGCTGCATCCTGGCGAACCCGTTAAACTCACCAGGAGAGCGATGTACTGCGGCGGGGTATGTCTGCTCATCGCCCTGCTGCTTGGATGGGCCGTCGTGTCCAATAATCATTCGGCAGTCGCGGCCAAGCCTATCAATGAGATTGCCCAGGAGCCCAACGAACCCACGGATAGCGTGGTCATCACCGAGGCGATGGAAGGCGACCCCTACAAGGAACTGGACGAGCTCATCGGCTTGCAATCGGTCAAGGAAGAGGTGCACACCCTCGCCAACTTTGCCAAAATCCAGCAGCAGCGCAAGGCCCAGGGGCTGAAGGTGCCCAAGATGTCGTTCCACCTCGTGTTCACCGGCAGCCCCGGTACAGGCAAGACCACCGTGGCCCGCATCGTGGCCCGCATCTACAAGGACCTGGGCATCCTCAAGAGCGGCCACACCGTCGAGACCGACCGTTCGGGTCTCGTGGCCGAGTACGTGGGACAGACGGCTGTCAAGACCAATGCCGTAATTGACTCGGCACTCAACGGTGTGCTCTTCATCGACGAGGCCTATGCATTGGTCCCCGTGAATGCAGGCAGCGACTACGGCCAGGAAGCCATTTCCACCTTGCTCAAGCGCATGGAGGACGACCGTGACAAGTTGGTGGTCATCATTGCCGGCTATCCCTTTGTGATGAAACGCTTCATCGACTCCTACCCCGGAATACAGTCGCGTTTTACTCGATAGATCAACTTCCCGGATTACACCGACCAGGAACTATTCGACATCTTCAAGTTGTACCTCAATAAGAACCAGTACACCATGACCGATGATGCGGCACAACTGCTCAAGGCCAACCTCGACTATGTCGTGGCCCATAAGACCAAGAACTTCGGCAACGCCCGTTATGTGCGCAATATCTTTGAGCGTGCCGTTGAGCAGCAGGCCAACCGTCTGTCCTCCAAACTCGGCATCAGCAACGACGAACTCTCGGTGCTGACCAGGGAAGACATCGAGAACGCCTTCAAGGTCAATAAATAACGCGGGTCCGGTGAATGTGAGTTTGCTCCTGCCAAAGATGGGCGAGGCGCCCGACGGGGCGGAGGTGTATGATTACCAATGATTTTTTAATAACTTGTCTAATATTATCAACCAACTAGACAAAAATTTTTTGAGGGATACTTATATAGTGTGAATTCTTTTTCTAAAACAATATACGACTATGAGATTACAATTCCCAGAACTTCCTTGTTTTAAGCACCGTGCTGAGTCGGCGACGTTGTGTATTACATTTCGCCTAATCCTTTTGCTGCATGAGCAAAAATTGAGGCCAAAATGAAAAAGTTGTTCCAGATTTTGAATTTTTACCTCGATGTTTCCATATTAAACAGGCGCCTCATTCTTCTGAATAATTATTCGTTAAAATAGATTAAACTATTCATTTATTTTTGGCCAGCCAGATAAATTTCAGTATATTTAATCTCGGAAAAATTCCAATCGTTTGTCGAATCAAAAAAATCATATAAAAGGAGAGACATCCGAAACGCTCACTCGAAGGGAGTAGGAATCACCTGTTTAAAGTACAGATTATGGGATTTAAAATTAGTAGAAACACCAGTTTGAAGAGCGGAAAAATCGTGTATGTCGACATGGACAATGTCCTTGTTGATTTCCAGAGCGGACTTGATCGAGTACCCTCTGCGGTCAAGGACGAATATGCCGATGTCGGCACGGGTGAGCCCCATTATGACGAAATCCCCGGGCTCTTCTCGCTGATGGATCCGATGCCCGGTGCCATCAAGGCCATGCAGGAGCTGAACAAGTTCTTCGACCTCTACATCCTTTCTACAGCGCCATGGCTCAATCCATCGGCATGGTGCGACAAGCTGGAATGGGTACAGCGCTACTTCGGCAAGGGGAAAGATTCGATCTTCTACAAACGCCTCATCATCTCCCACCACAAGGACCTCAACCGCGGCGACTTCCTGATCGACGATCGCGAGAAGAACGGCGCCAAGGAGTTCAAGGGCGAGTTAATCCAATTTGGCACACCCAAGTTCCCCAACTGGCCCGCAGTAACAACGTATCTGTGTAACCATCAATGCCTAAGCAAATAAAGACCGAAACCGACCTAAGACATGACAAACAAACAAATAGATGAATTGCTGGCCGAAATTGGCCGAGCCCCATTTCTGACCAGAGAAGAAGAACTGGCGCTGCTCATAGCCGTTAATGAGAAAGGCCCTGATTGCACCGCAATGGAGCAATTACAACAAGCCAACATGCGCATTATAGTGTCCCTCGCCGCTCAATTCCAACACCGCGGACTGCCCCTCGAAGAACTGATCGAGGCCGCAAAGGCCGGCCTGAGAAAAGCCGCCCAGAACTACGACTTAGCTTCCGACTGTAGGTTCATCACCCATGCCGTCCCCCCGAGGCGCCACACCCTGGAGCCAGCCCTCGAGGCCCCCTCCCCCCACAGCACC
>JAFTFA010000167.1 GCA_017449785.1 Muribaculaceae bacterium
TGTTGTACGCATGGCATGGTCATGTTCTAACGGGTGTAAGTCCCGAGCGCGCCCTAATGGCGGGAAGCGCATAGCCAAAGACAAGGGCGTTGCGGTGACGCAGGGTCTGAAGGAAGTCGGCGGCAAATCCCTGGCTCGACGAACAGGAACTTGATACAAGGCTGGCTGACAGGAGGTGAGTCTGCAACACAAGACAAAGCCCTATAGCCATTCGGACTGTCAGCAAGTAAATCAAGCGAGCATAAGGGTGAAAGAGCATGGTCTTATCCGTGGAGATCTCATGGGCGAGGCGAAAAAAAAATAGCCAAGCAGTAACAACGAACCATGAGAAGTCAGCAGAGGCCATAGTACCGAGGGGTTAAAGCTCGTTCTTCTCGGGAAGGGCCGAACATAAGTTAAACGAGCGGAAACGTAAAATCACCGAATCAATGGAAAGAAAGCAGAAAACAGAAGAAAGCTTCCTGCAAAGAGTCAGGTCGGAAACCGAAGGGTATGCAGGAGCGCGCACATCGATTGGGATGGTAGCGAACGAGTTCGTGGAAGTGCAATTATCGGCAACGCGGATGCTGGAGTACATCCTGACTCCCGACAACCTCAACCGAGCGTATAAACAGGTTGTTGGCAATAGGGGGAGTGGTGGAATCGATAGCATGGAAGTGGAAGAACTGCTCCCGTGGCTACGGGAACACAAGGATGAACTGGTATCCAAGTTGGAGCGGGGAGGTTACCGTCCCCATCCAGTGCGTCGAGTGGAGATACCGAAAGAGAACGGCAAAGTGCGTCCTTTGGGCATCCCGACGGTAGTTGACCGCTTTGTCCAGCAGGCGATAGCACAGGTGTTGACGGTTGTGTATGAGCCGCAGTTCAGTGACGACAGCTTTGGCTTCCGTCCCGGCCGCAGCGCCCATGACGCATTGCGTCGTGTGCAGGAATATGCTGACGCGGGCTACCGCTATTGCGTTGACCTCGACCTTGCGAGTTACTTTGACAGCGTGAACCACAGCAAACTGATACAGGTGCTGTCGGAGACGGTGAAGGACGGCAGGGTGGTGTCGCTGATACACAAGTACCTCAATGCGGGAGTTCAGATAGGCGAACGCTTTGAAGAGACCCCGTCGGGGGTTCCCCAAGGCGGCCCGCTGAGCCCGCTGCTGGGCAACATCATGCTCAATGAACTGGACAAGGAACTGGAACGTCGCGGCCTTAAGTTTGTCCGCTATGCCGACGATTGTCTGATACTGGTTCGCACTCCGCGTGCAGCGGAGCGCGTGAAAGCGAGCATCAGCCGTTACATAGAGGAGAAGCTGCTGCTCAAGGTAAACGAGGAAAAGACCGTGACGGGCTCACTCAAAGGCAAGAAGTTCCTTGGCTACTCCTTTTACACATGAAGGGGCAAGACCAAGTTGTGTCTCCACCGCAAGACCAAGCTGAAACTGAAAGCGAAGCTCAAGCAGTTGACAGGTCGCAGTTGGAACATCGGCTATGCGAGGCGCAAGGAGGTATTGACCACAGCCATCCGCGGCTGGACGTGCTATTACCGTCATGCCGAGATGCGCAACTTTGTCCTTGAAACGGACGCATGGTTGCGCAGTAGGCTGCGCATGTGCATCTGGAAAAGCTGGAAACGGGTAAAGACACGCTACCGCAACCTGCTGCGATGCGGCTTCGAGCCGTGGCAGGCACGCAATGCGTCGTGTGCCCGCAAAGGCTACTGGCGGGTGGCCAACTCGTGGATAATGACCCGAGCGGCCACCACCGAGCGTTTGCGACAAGCTGGTTATCCCACGTTACTGGAATACTACGAGAAACTGCACGCACACTTATGAACCGCCGTATGCCGAACGGCACGTACGGTGGTGTGAGAGGAAAGGAAACGAAAGTAGGTCAGAAAACTTTCGTTTCCCGACCTACTCGATTGGTTTTCAGCGCGACCTTAGTCGTCCATGCCCATGAAGCGGCCTGAGCGGTCAAAGTTCAGGTCAAGGCCATTGGAGAGCTCAAT
The DNA here is from genome assembly GCA_017449785.1 of Muribaculaceae bacterium. GTDB lineage: Bacteria > Bacteroidota > Bacteroidia > Bacteroidales > Muribaculaceae > Sodaliphilus. Next base: position 2,003 of record JAFTFA010000167.1, read on the forward strand.
CTCATAGCCATGGTACTCCTTGTTGACCTTGGTGATCACCATGTTCTGATAGCTGCCTCTCACATAGGAGGAGATCGCCTTGGGGATGAAGAAGGCGGGAACGCCTCTCATGGATTCCACCTGATCCCACTGGTGGTTGGCATCAAAGTCGATTTGGGTACCGTCGCTCAGATAGACGTCATATTCCAGACCGCCATTGTCGTAGTCGGGTTCGACACCGACTATCGAGGCATTGGGAAAATGCTGCTTGACAAACGTGGTGATGACTTCGGGCAACGCTTGGGCAGTGGCTTGGGGCTGGGACATAGTAGTATCGGCTGGAGCTGATTGCACTGGTTGCTCTTGAGCGGCAGGAACAGCAACTTGAACTTGCTGCTGACTTGCATCATTGTTGCCATTACAGGAACTAAGCGTAAATAGGACTATGCCTATTGATAAGACATTAACACTTTTCATTAAACTATGCGATTAGATTGATAAACTTAATATTTTTTGCCGCAAAGTTATTACATTTATTGGGATATGAATGTTTTTTGTCGCATTTATTGCATTGATCAAGGGAAAAAGAGTATATTTGCATCGTCTCTTAGATATATTGAAAATGAAGAAACCAGGCAGTACAGTCCTGTTACGTCTCTGGATTCAAGATCTTCGTGACGCTTCTTGTGAGAATGGTCACCAACTCTGATGTATAAGAAAGGACAATTTTCTAGACGATAATGCCAATGAGTCTCAAGACAATATACCAGAATTTCAGACGGTGGCAATTGCATCCCATCGACAACGAGTTTACCTCACACCAGACCACCCGCTGCAGCAACTGCAACCATGAGTTCGTGGGCAATTATTGTCCCTATTGCTCCCAGCAGCGTGGCATCGGGGCCATTACCTGGAAGAGCGTGGCCAAGGGCATCGGTGAGGTCTGGGGCCTGCACAACCGTTCGATGTTCTATACGCTGTTGCAGCTCTTTCTGCGTCCTGGCTACTTCATCAGCGACTACATCAACGGCAAACGCCAGGTGAGTTTCCCGCCAGTCAAGATGCTGGTACTCATCGGCGTGCTCGGTGTGATTGTCGATTTCCTCACGGGTGCCATCCATGGCATGTTCTACAGCAACGGTGAGAAGATGGCCTATGTCAACGACGTGTTCAACTGGTTGAATGTCCATTTCGAGGGAATGTTCCCCCCTCCCAGCGAGTACCTGAACGGCGTGCTCCAGTGGCTCAACACCCACCCCGACGTGTTCTCGCTCACCCTGCTCTCGTTCTTGATTGTCCCAAACTATTTCATTTACCGCTTTGCGCCCCGCAACCCGCGGCACACCCTGCCACAGGGCTTCTTTATCCAGGTGTTCAGCACTGCCATGTTTTTGATCCTTAACATGTTGTATGATATTACGGCCTGGGGATGGTTTGTAGTCATCTTGGGCACTATTATGGTCTTTGTTACCTACAAGCAACTCTTCGGCTACGGCATGTGGGGAACGTTGTGGCGCGTGGTCATGGCCTTTGTGTGCGCATTGACGCTGCTGTCGGCCATGCTCAACTTCAACTATGGTGCCTATCTGATCAAGGTACAAGAGCTGAGCAATGCCCGCGGCTTCTTCCTTAACGTCCCGATTGCCATCGCCATCCTCATCGTCATCCTTCTTGTCAGCTACAACATCAGCAAGCCACGCAAGGTGACTGCCGCCCAGGGGCATAACTGATTTGGGAACGATTCAGTAACACACTGATGGGTCGGCACCTATTTTATCATTGCCGGGTTCTGTAGCTGGGCGCATCGTTGCTTGAGGCGACGATACAGGGTGATGCCCAGCAGGGGGACGGCTGTTCCCACGATGGTATAGAGGATCCAGAAGACGTCGTTCTTGCTGCCCTCGTGGATGACCATGTGGCACCCTATCTGGCCCCAGTCGAGGCCGTAGTACCATATCTTGAGGGCCGAGACAATCTTGAACGAGATGATGTGGAAGATGTAGATGTACAGCGTGTTGTTGCCGCAATAGACCAGAAAGCGCTTTGCCCTGCCGTCGTGGCGGTCGAGCCACGAGGCGATAGAGTGTACCATCAGGAAGCCGATGGTGCCCGTCAAGGGCAGGGTGGCGACGGTGTGGGGCTCGATGCGCAGGGCCATTCCCTGCCAGCCCATGGTGGCGCCGACTACCAGCATGGCGGCATAGAGCAGCGTCTGTGCCCAATGCTCGCGGATGCGGCTCTCGTGCCGGCGATAGAGCACTCCCAGGGCAAAGAACAATACGCCCCAGCACTCGCGGATGCCGCCTTGCACGATGGTGGCGATGATCAGGTGGTTGGACACCTTGAACCAGGCAAATCCCACGGCCAGCACAGCGATGACGGCGGGCACCGTGTCGTGGTTGAGCCAGCGGTGGAGCTTGTAGAGCAGTAAATACAGCACCAGGAACACGATGCTTGACACCAGCAGCGCCCTGAAGAACCAGAAGGCTCCTGCCAGGAACTCGTCATAACCGCCCATCGAGAAGATGATGTGTACAAGCCGCTGGCAGAACTGGTGCCAGTCATAGGGGTGGGTCACGCCGCCCTCCCAGTTGCCGTATTGCTCGTTTAACAGCCCGATCTTGAAAAACAGGTTGTGGAAAATCAGGAAGAACACGCTCCACTTGACAAACGGCACATACAGCCCCTTGAAACGCTTCTTGCAGAAGGCCCACGGGTCTTGTAGGTACTTCGTGTCAAAGAAATAGCCCGCCGCGATAAAGAATAGCGGCATGTGGAACAGGTAGATGAAGGTCATCAGCAGGGTAGGGCCCTCGGTGTGACCGGCACACATCAGGATGATGGCAATCCCCTTGCAGATTGCCAGATTGGTATTATTGCGCTTCATGCTGGTTGATTATTCTGAAATCTTATCACAAAGGTAGCGACAATTCTCGGTATCAGTGCCCAAAATCTCTAGGAAATATCATCGGGCAGGACGATTTGCCGGCAAGGGGAACATTACTCTCCGAAAAGGTAATTATTTTAATGATTTTATCTGAAAATTTGCAGGTATAAATGATTGTCTATATCTTTGCAACTCAGTTGAAGTGAGAACCTTTACAGGAATTGAACAATTGCCCCGTTCCCCCATGTTCTAGCTCCAGACCGATCGCTAATCTCGGCCTGGTCCAGTGAGGGGGTGTGGCAGTTGATTTTTTTTCATGCTAATTTTAGTACACCTTACGATTAACGAGATCATGTTATAACCTATCAATATATTATTGTAGCTATTTTTATGAAACGATTTATTACTGCTATTGTTTGCTTGATGGCTGTTGTTGTTGCCGGAGCGCAATTCACTCAGCCTGGATTCTATCGTGTACACAATGTGGGTTCCGACAGGTACATCTGCATCAAGGGCACGAAATACAACAAGACATCTAATCCTGACGCCTTCTGGCCCTGCATCAAGATGTTAAACGACTCGGCCCAGATATCCGACGCCGGTTCGATTGTCTATATCCCTGAGATGGGACAGACGAGCCTGTGCGCCCAGGGCGTGAGCACTTTCTCGCTGACGGGCCTGTTCCTCGAGATTGACACGGCTACCGTCCGCGAGGGTGGCAAGCCGACCTATGTGGCCAAGACCCAGTACGGCACATTCCCGTGCATCTTCCGCGACTACGGCAATGGCTTGACGGCCGGTTTCCTCGAGAAGCCCGAGTCTCGCTGGTGGGTAGAACCGGTCAATGCCGGCTCGATCGACACCTCGTTCCTTGGCATCAAGCCGGTCAACGAGGCGGTAGCCGATGCCAACGGCTTCTACTGGGCCACGTTCTGCTGTGACTTCACGTTTGTCTTGCCCGAGGAGGGTGGCATCGTTGGTGCCTACACAGTGAAGGAAATCACCACTGGCGAGGATGGCCTGTATTACGCTCAGGCCGTGAAGGTCTATGGCCAGGGCGACACGGTGCCCGCTGCCACTCCCGTGCTGCTCAAGTGCAAGGCCGGTTATGCCAGCGGCAACAAGATCATTCCCGCTGTTCCCATTGCTAACCGCACGTCGATGCCCATTGTGAACGACCTGCTTATGGGCAACTACTTCAGCAACTTCATCAACCATGCCCACTTGACCAGCTATGACGTGACTGCCGAGTATGTCCCTGACCAGGCCACTATGGCTACCGATGACTACCTCGCCCTGGGCGTTGACGCCGACGGCAAGCTCGGTTTCTTCCCCAAGGCCGAGTGTACCTACATGGATGCCAATTCGGCATGGCTGGCTCCTGCACTCATGGCCAAGGAACAAGGTGCAATGACCGCCGTTTATCTGGCCGAGGTCAAGGATGAGGAGCCTGGTGATCCCGAGGAGCCTGTTGTCATTCTTGGTGATGCCAACGGCGATGGTATAGTCAATATCAAGGACGTGACCCTTTTGATCAACTATCTGATGAGTGAAAACAATGATGCAGAAGAACCGGCCCGCTTCAACGCGCCCAGCACGGTCAATGCCGCTGCGCTTGATGTCAACGAGGACGGCATTGTCAATATCAAGGACGTAACTGCCCTGATCAACTTGCTGCTCGCTTCGGCATAAGCCCCGCCCGCAATACACACCAACAAGGAATCCCAGGCACCGATCAACTGTGTGCCTGGGATTCCTTGCATTTACTCGCAATAATAAACCTGTGTGGCTTGGTGTGATACTTTGTCGAAATAATCGGCTAGAAGACGATCAAGCCCGTGATGCCGGCCAGAATGATGACCAGGATGGGGTGGACGCGCGTGAAATAGACGATGCAGAACGATGCGACACAGATGGCGATCGTGATCACCCGCTCGCTAATCAGGTAGCCGAAGTTCTCGCTGTTCATCAGCAGCAGTGCCGCCGAGGCGATGAGTCCCACGACCACAGGCCTCAGGCCCATGAAGGCACCCTTGATGAAGGGGCTCTGGCGGTGCCGCTCGATGTAGTGGCTGGCGATGAGCGTGAGTATGAACGGCGGCAGGACCACGGTGAGTGTTGTCACCAGCGAGCCCAGCACGCTGCCCGTGACCACATATCCGATATAGGTTGCGCTGTTGATGCCGATGGGGCCTGGTGTCATCTGCGAGATGGCGACGATGTCGGTAAACATCTGGCTGGTGATCCATCCCGAGTCCACGACCTCGCGCTGGATGAGCGACAGCATCGCATATCCGCCACCGAAGCCGAACATCCCGATCTTCAGGTAGGCCCAGATGAGTTTCAAGTAAGTCTCAAGCATGCCTCTGCTCCACCTCCTCTCCGTCGCTCTTGCCGTCACCTCCGTTCAACAACGACCGCATGTAATGGATATAGCCACCGATGGCTCCCAGCACAATGTAGATGATGGGATTGGAGATGAAAGGGATCTTGCTGTAGATGAGCAGGGCCACCGCAACGGGAATGATGACCGTTTTCCAGTTGATACCAGCGCTGCGGGCGGTGGTGAGCACGGGTGCGATGATGAGTGCCACCACGGCAGGGCGGATGCCCTTGAAGATGCGGCTCACCACGGCGTTGTTCTTGATGGTGTCGGGCGTGAGAAAGATGGCGATGGCCAGAATCATCAGGAATGACGGCAGGATGGTGCCGATGGCGGCACAGATGCTGCCCTTCAACCCCTTGAGGCGGTCACCGATGACCACGCTGATGTTCACGGCCAGGATGCCCGGCATGGACTGGGCCACGGCCAGCAGGTCGAGGAACTCATCCTGGGCAATCCACTGGTGCTTATCGACGATCTCGCGCTGGATGATGCTGATCATCGCCCAGCCGCCGCCGAAGGTGAAGGCGCCGATCTTGCTGAAGGTCAGGAAAAGCTGCAAGTACAGGTTGCTGTTGATCATGATGTAACAGGAATAGTCATGAAGGGTGGGGAAGTGGGAACGTAGTGACGGGCGTCATTTCTTGCGCTCCAGCAACCGCTGGGCGTTGATGTAGCCATAGTTGCTCTTGCTCATGTGTGTGCGCATCAGCATCAGGCTGTCGACAAATGCTGTGTGCCCGCGCTTGATGTCGTAGCTCACGTATCCGTACACGCGACGCACATGGCGCGTCGAGTCGCTCTGCACGTCAAGGGTCACCCATCCGTCGCTGTTGGTGCCGCGGGTGATCTGTGCGGTCGCTCCGTCGGTATAGTCCACGCTCAAGCACACCTTGAACTCGTTGCCGCCGCGCAGCAGCTTGTAGGCCAACTGGTAGCGGTCGCCGGGCTGCTTGTCGGCGTCGGGCGCAAAGTCAAAGGTGATGAACCCTCGCCGTGCTCCCTGGGTGAGCATGTAGTCGCGACGTCCTTGCCACAGGTCGATGCTGTCGCCCTTGCTGCCGGTGGCCAGGCGTGCCGGATGCCTGGGGGTGTGACCCGACCGGGGCGTGGCATCGTGGGTCGGTTCGGTCATGATGTCGCGTGCATGTTCATTGTCTTCACCGCCATTCTTGTTGAGTTTGTCGTAGCGCTTCTTGAGTTTGCCGATGGCCTTGTCATAAGCCTTGGTGTATAGCTCCATGTTGTGGGCATACCACACCAGCGACGAGTCATAGTCCTGCTGGGTGATGCCGTGCTTCTTGTAGATGGACTGCTTGACGACCATCTTGCTCGAGTCGCCGTTGAACTCGTTCAGATGAGCGTCGATATAGGCCTCGGCCAGTTGCAGGTCCACAATCAGGTCTGCCATCTCGTTGACGCTCATCACGCCGCCAGGCGTCCTGTCACAGGAAATCAGTGACAGGACTACCATGAGCAGCGGTAACAGTTTGATGATGGCGTGATGGCGCATGGTTTATTCGTCTCCTTTGTCGGATTGGGAATCAGTTTCTTTGGCTTCGGGAGTGCTATCGGTGCCATTGTTCTCCCACAGGGCACCCAAGTGGCGGGCATAGAACAGCACCAGCACAAAGACGCTCACGCTCAACGACGCATCGGCGACGTTGAAGATGGGCTGGAAGAACACGAAGTGGTCACCGCCGATCATGGGCAGCCAGTCGGGCCAGTTCCACTCACACAGCGGGAAGTAGAACATGTCCACGACCCTGCCGTTGAACAGCGTGGCATAGCCCCCGTCGGGCGGGAACAGCTGTGCCACTTGGGGCGGCATCGGATTGTTAAAGATCAAGCCATAGGCAATGCAGTCGATGACGTTGCCCAGGGCACCGGCCGTGATCAGGGCGATGCAGGCGACGTAGCCCTTGGGCACATCGGCACGGTCGCGCAGCCGCCACAGGTAGTAGATAAAGGCACCCGACGCGATGATGCGGAACAACGTGAGCAGCAGTTTGCTGCCCAGTTCCATACCGAAGGCCATGCCGTTGTTCTCGATGAACAGCAGCCTGAACCATGAGGTCACCATCACCTCTTCACCGTAGTAGAAGTGCGTCTTGACCCAGATCTTGACCGCTTGGTCGATGACAATGACCAGCGCGATGATGAGCGCTGCCAGTTTGCCGTTTGTCAGTTTCATCTGTCTTGACCCGCGGTGTCAGTGTTTTTGTTTCTTTTTGGCCTCAATCTCCTTGCCCTCCATCGACAGGGTGGCATGGGGAACGGCCAGCAGGCGCTCCTTGGGAATGAGTTTGCCGGTAATGCGGCACACGCCGTAGGTCTTGTTCTCGATGCGCATCAGGGCGGCTTGCAGCTTGCGGATGAACTCCAGCTGGCGCTGGGCCTGCTGGCTGGCCAGCTCCTTCTGGAGCGTGGTAGCTCCCTCCTCCATCATCTTGAAGGTGGGGTCCGACTCATCGACCATGATGTCGTCCTTCAGGCGGTCATAATTCTCTTTGGCCTGCTCTATCTTTGCCAGAATCAGCTCCTTGAACTCTTGCAGCTCCTCGTCGCTGTACCTGACCTTCTCTTGCTTGTTATCCATAACGGTAGTTATCTGTATAAGGTTGTTATCGTAGTGGAATAATATTCTTGAATTCACAAGTTGTAATCCCCGATCTTACACTTTCTCGACGTTGATGGGCAGCATCCAGCCGTCCATGTCGAGCTCGACAGCGGTAGCGGCATCGACGGGAGCCAGGGTGATGCTGGTTGCCAGCACCTGGTGGGCAATGTAGTCGCCGTAGGCCTTGACGGCCTCGTCGGTGCGCTCGTCGGGAGTGATGGTGACGGTGATCTTGTCGGTGATGTCAAAGTCCTTGCTCTTGCGCACGTTCTGGATGCGGTTCACCAGTTCGCGGGCGATGCCCTCGAGACGCAGCTCGTCGGTCACGGTGATGTCAAGTGCCACGGTCAGGTTGCCCTCGTTGGCGACGAGCCAGCCGGGGATGTCCTCGCTGATGATCTCGACGTCGGCGAGCTCGACAACGGCCTGCTGGCCGTCGATGTCGATGGCGATTGTGCCGTCTTTCTCAAACTGGGCAATATCGCCCTGTGACATGCCGGTGATGCGGGCAGCCAGGGCCTTCATGATCTTGCCGTACTTCGGGCCCAGCTTCTTGAAGTCGGGCTTGACGCGCTTGACAAGGATGCCGGCATCATTGCCCACGAGCTTGATTTCCTTGACGTTGACCTCGCCCTTGATAAGGTCGGCGACGGCCTCGACGTCGGCGCGCTGCTTGTCGTCGAGCACGGGCACCATGATGGCCTGCAGCGGCTGGCGCACCTTGAGGTTCTGCTTGCGGCGCAGCGACAGTACCATCGAGGTCACGTTCTGGGCGGCCTGCATGCGCTGCTCCAGCTGCTTGTCGATGACACTCTCGTCACACTTGGGGAAACGGGCCAGGTGCACCGAGGTCTCGCTGTGCGTGAGGTCGCGGTACAGGCGGTCGCTGTAGAACGGTGCCACGGGAGCCATGAGCAGGGCCACGGTGGTGAGGCACTGGTGCAGCGTCTGGTAGGCCGAGAGCTTGTCCTGGGTCATCTTGCCGGCCCAGAAGCGCTTGCGGTTCAGGCGAACATACCAGTTGCTCAGGTGGTCGCCGACAAACGTGCTGATGGCGCGGGCAGCCTTGGTGGGCTCGTAGTCCTCGAGATCGGCCTGGACATCGGCGATAAGGGTGTTGAGCAGCGAGATGATCCAGCGGTCGATCTCGGGACGCTCGGCAACGGGCACCTGGGGCGCCTCGGTGTCAAAGCCGTCCACGTTGGCATACAGGGCGAAGAACGAGTAGGTGTTGTACAGGGTGCCGAAGAACTTGCGGGCCACCTCGGTCACGCCGGCCTCGTCAAACTTGAGGTTGTCCCAGGGCGACGAGTTGCTGATCATGTACCAGCGCAGGGGGTCGCTGCCGTAGGTCTCGATGGCGCCGAACGGGTCAACGGCGTTGCCCAGTCGCTTGCTCATCTTGTTGCCGTTCTTGTCGAGCACCAGACCGTTGGAGATGACGTTCTTGTAGGCCACGCTGTCAAACACCATCGTGCCGATGGCGTGCAGGGTGAAGAACCAGCCGCGCGTCTGGTCAACGCCCTCGGCGATAAAGTCGGCGGGGAAGTTGCGGCGGCTGTCCACGGCCTCCTTGTTCTCGAAGGGGTAGTGCAGCTGGGCATAGGGCATGGCACCGCTGTCAAACCACACGTCGATGAGGTCCAACTCACGCTTCATCGCCTTGCCGGTGTCGCTCACCAGGATGATGTCGTCGACATAGGGGCGATGGATGTCGATCTTATTGTAATTCTCCTCGCTGTAGACGCCGGGGACGAAGCCCTTGTCCTTGTAGGGGTTGCTCGTCATCACGCCGGCGGCGACAGCCTTCTCGATTTCGTTATAGAGTTCCTCGATGCTGCCGATGCACTTCTCCTCGCCGTCGTCGTTGCGCCAGATGGGGAGCGGAGTGCCCCAGTAGCGGCTGCGGCTCAGGTTCCAGTCGTTGAGGTTCTCCAGCCACTTGCCGAAGCGGCCCGTTCCCGTGTGCTCGGGTTTCCAGTTGATGCTGTGGTTGAGCTCGACCATGCGGTCACGGCAAGCCGTGTCACGGATGAACCAGCTGTCCAGCGGATAGTAGAGCACGGGCTTGTCGGTGCGCCAGCAGTGGGGATAGTTGTGGGTGTGCTTCTCCATCTTGAAGGCGGTGCCCTCCTGCTTCATGCGGATGCAGATGTAGATGTTCAGATCCTCGGCCTTGGCGGCGGCATCCTCGTCAAACTTGCCGTTCACCGTATATTGCGGGTCATAGGCATTCTTCACCCAGCGGCCTGCATACTCGCCATAGAGGTCCACATTGACGAAGTTCTTGACAAAGTCTTCGTCGAGGTCTTCCACGACGTAGTATTTGCCGGTGAGGTCCACCATGGGGCGGGTCTCCATCTTCTTGTTGATCATGTACAGGGCAGGGATGCCGGCAGCCTTGGCCACGCGGGCATCGTCGGCGCCAAAGGTGGGCGCGATGTGCACGATGCCGGTACCGTCCTCGGTGGTCACATAGTCGCCGGGGATGACGCGGAAGCCGTTGTCGTTGCCCACGACCTTGCCGTCCACCTTATCGACGGGCTTTACCCAGGGGAACAGCTGGGCATAACGCATCTCCAGCAGGTCTTGACCCTTGAAGCGGGCAATCACCTTGTAGGGGATCACCTTGTCGCCGGCGTTGTACTCCAGCGGCTGGTCCTTGCCCTCGGGCTTGAAGTAGGCATCCAGGCGGGCCTCGGCCAGCAGGTAGATGGCAGGCTTGCCGTTATAGGGGTTGAAGCTCTCGACGGCAACATAGTCGATCTTGTTGCCCACGCACAATGCGGTGTTGCTCGGCAGGGTCCACGGGGTGGTCGTCCAGGCCAGCACATAGGCGTTGTCAAAGCCCTCGTCGGCAGCCTCGCCGATCTGCTTCATCGCGGGATGCTCGTCGCCGCTCAGCACGGTGAACTGGGCCGTCACGGTCTGGTCCTTCACGTCGCGGTAGCAGCCCGGCAGGTTCAGCTCGTGCGAGCTCAGGCCGGTGCCGGCAGCGGGCGAGTAGGGCTGGATGGTGTAGCCCTTGTAGAGCAAGCCCTTGTTGTAGAGCTGCTTCAACAGCCACCACAGGCTCTCGATATAGCTGTTCTTGAACGTGATGTAGGGGTCGTTCATGTCCACCCAGTAGCCCATGCGGTGGGTCAGGTCTTCCCACTCGCGGGTATATTTCATCACCTCCTTGCGGCAGGTAGCGTTATACTCATCGACCGAGATTTTCTTGCCGATATCCTCCTTGGTGATGCCCAGGGCCTTCTCCACACCCAGCTCCACGGGCAGGCCGTGGGTGTCCCAGCCGGCCTTGCGCAGCACCTGGTAGCCCTGCATCGTCTTGTAGCGGCAGAAGATGTCCTTGATCGAGCGGGCCATCACATGGTGGATGCCCGGCATGCCGTTGGCACTGGGAGGACCCTCAAAGAACACAAACGACGGCGCTCCCTCGCGCTCGCTGATGCTGCGGCCAAACACGTCTTCCTTGTCCCACTGCTGCAGGACTTCCTTGTTGATATCTGACAGGTTAAATCCGTTATACTCGTTGAACTTTTTCATTTTTAATGTACATTACAAATTTGGCTGCAAAGGTAGTGAAAATTTGCCCAACTCCCACACAAAAGCCCACAAAATCCATCTTGGGTAAAATAGGGACGGTTCTTTTGATGTAATTTTGGCAATATTATAGATGTTGGCCCATCGGGTGATTGAACCGCCCTTGCGGGCGGGAAATTAAACAAATCATATTTTAAAAATTTAATTTTCTTTTAATTTCCCGTGCGATAGCACGGTCAACGGTAGTGGCGTTTTATCAGGGCCAACTCGCTATATCGTTCCCGTAATTTTTGCCCTTTTTGCGACAACTCTTAGCCCGTGGCATCGCTATTTTTGCCCTGGGCTGATAAAGAATTTTGATCAACAAAATCAATGAATCACTCGACTGGGAAAATTGGTGCCCCAAGTCGTTGATTTGATGACGACAAGAATTCTTTTTACATCAATAGAACCGTCCCTTTTTTACTTAATTACCAGGTCTCAACGGTGGATACCATTTTGACAACCAATTATATCTCATTCTGGGTGCCGTTCAAGATGATGTCGATGACAGCGTTGATGTCGGCGATGTTGATTTCGCCGTCATCGTTCACGTCACCGCTGGGATTCTCGCTACCATTCAAGATGATGTCGATGACGGCATTCACATCAGCAATGTTGACCTCTCCGTCGCCATTCACGTCTCCATGCACAGGCTTCAAGTCATCCACAATGTGTCCGAAATAGGGATACCAGTTCTCGTTAGCCCGGTAGTCATCAGCCTTGCCCTGCAGCACATGAAGCGTACGACCAGAGTACTCAGCATTATCCAAACTGAATTGTCCATACCCGCTCGATACTCTCGAGAGGTCTGCAATGTAGCAATACACATCTGTCAGGCCAGAGCACCAAGCGAATGCAGATTGACCGATAGAAGTTACCGAGTTAGGGATGACGATGCTGGTCAGACCAGTGCAATTGAAGAAGGCATTGTAACTGATAGCAGTTACCGAGTTGGGGATAATCGTGTTCTTGCAGCCCAAAATTAAAGTATTAGAGGCGGTCTCTATGATTGCATTGCAGTTGTTGCGCGAATCATATATTGGATTGCCGCTTTCTACCACGATGCTGGTCAATTCGGGGCAGTTAAAGAAGGCATTGTAACCGATAGAAGTTACCGAGTTGGGAATATTGATGCTGGTCAAGCCAGTGCAGCCATCGAACGCCCATCTACCGATAGAAGTTACCGAGTTAGGGATGACGATACTGGTCAGCCCCGCGCAGTCATAGAATGTCCAATCCTCGATAGAAGTTACCGAGTTAGGGATGACGATACTGGTCAGCCCCGTGCATCCATAGAAAGCCCTGCCGCCGATGTAGGTGACCGAGTTGGGGATGACGATGCTGGTCAGCCCTGTGCAGCCATCGAACGCTTGGTAGCCGATGGAGGTGACGGAATTGCCAATGGTCACGCTCGTCAGGCCGCTGCAGCCATCGAACGCCCCGCTACCGATCTCAGTTACCGAGTTGGGAATGTCGATGCTGGTCAGACCGCTGCAGCCAGCGAACGTCCCAGATCTGATAGAAGTAAGCGAGTCGGGGATGTCGATGCTGGTCAGGCCAGCGCAGCCCTCGAACGCATAGTCACCGATGGACGTGACAGCGTCTCCGAAGGTTACGTCTGTGAGTCCCGTGCAGCCATAGAATGCATAGCTGCCAATACTTGTTACCGAGTTAGGGATGACGATGCTGGTCAGACTGGTGCAGTACCAGAACGTTCCTAAACTGATAGAAGTTAGCGAGTCGGGGATGACGATGCTGGTCAGCCCAGAGCAGCAATAGAACGCATTGTCACCGATAGAAGTTACCGAGTTGGGGATGACGATGCTGGTCAGGCCAGTGCAGCCCCCGAACGCATTGGCACCGATAGAAGTTACTGAGTTAGGGATGACGATGCTGGTCAGTCTATAGCAGCTCTCGAACGCATAGCTGCCAATATTTGTTACCGAGTTACCTATGACGATGCTGGTCAGCCCTGTGCATTCTCTGAACGCCCCGTTACCGATAGCACTTACCGAGTTGGGGATGACGATGCTGGTCAGCCCAGTGCATTCCCAGAACGCCTCGTTACCGATAGCAGTTACCGAGTTGGGGATGTTGATGCTGGTCAGACCGGTACATTCTCTGAATTTGTAAGCTTTTTTCTATCAGTCATTTATATATTAAAAGGTGGAAAAGTGAATGTGGAGATTCTATGGATTGTGAAAAAGATGAAGATTTAACGTATTTAAGTTTTGTTAACCATGAAAATGAACAGATACGGCATTTTGTAAATCTATGATACAAATTCCTTGTCTTTGAGTTTATAATACTTCAATGCACGAACCATTAAACACTCACAATCTTTTTTCCATTGTTCTTTGCCACATAATTCATCAACATTTGTCGTTTCAGCAAACCTTCCATTCGTACATACTTTGTACATTGGACATTCATCTCCATCAACCTTCTGCAATCTGCGAAAAATAAGCTCAAACCCAAAAAGTGCTGCAGTTTCAAGGTATGGCCGCCCAGTTTCACTATTATGGGGCAGAATGGTCATTTCGGGAGATTCTATATATGGTAAGCCATATGCATCTACCAATGCCATAAATTGTTTTCTGTCTTTAATGTCACCTGAGTATAACCACATTAACAAACCACAAATACCAGTCTGAAAATCTTGTATGAAACAATCTACGACTTTATTGTAGTATCTTAGGTTACAACCACATACGGTTTGCAGAGCATTTTTATATTCAATAAGCATGTCTTGTCCGATATAACCCATTGAACAATTCTTCTCTTTATATGTTACGTAAAAAGTTTTGATAAATTCTTTAAAGAAATCTACTCCCTTCAAATTCAGATGTTGTTTTGCATAATCAATAACGGTAAAGAATCCAACGCCTGGGTTGTCAAACATTAATGCACACATACATATAGTAACCATCTGACATGGATCATCTTTTATTTCAGGGTAAAAATAGTCACAAATGATTTCAACAGCTTCATAAGGAACTTGATTATGTTCAACCTCAGGATAAATCATTTTTTGAATCATTTGGGCCATACTCTCTATGATACAACAATAGCCAAATTGAAAGCCGTCCTCATACGCTTCATCTTCGGTATAATCATATACACCTATCTTTACTGCTTTCTTCTCTTCTTCAGCAATTCGTATTTCTCGTCTATCAATCTCAACATCTCCCACAATATGGCTACAACTCTTGCTACCACAAACAGCTTTTGTCAGTTCCCTGTAATTAGCTATCCCTTCGTTATGCTCCCAAATCCCAAAAGGTAACACTATTTCTTCAACATTTTCCAAGTGAGCTCTCGTTTCAATAAAGAGCATATTGGCATTTTTGCAGAATTGTGAGCCATAAAGAGTGCCAAAATGCTGGTAATAGTGTACGTACTCATGCACAAAAATACTATACGATTTATCATCACTTAAACCTTCTTCAGAGAAATCAATATGTTCGTTCAGAATCATATGAAGATGGTCTGTCTCGTATCTGCCATTTTGTTCTCCTTCGAATAAAGTCATGTTTTCCTCTAAGTAATCTCTATATTATACGCTTTTGTCAAAATACTTACAATCTCTATTGTGAAATGCAGGATATGTACCTTCAAGAATATCAACAATAACTTTGTTCATCTTTGGATTCTCTATGGCTCCAGACTCGTATGTCACTTTATTACCATTAATTTTGTCTATCTTCATCTGTATTATTTGATCCGCATCACAAACTACAGCTAGATTTGGATTGTGTGTGACCATGATTATCTGTCGTTTCTTTTTTGCGGCTTTAATGAAATGCACTAAATATCTGTACACGCTCTCGTTGTCAAGATTTTCTTCCTGTTGATCAATTATTAACGGTTTGTCATCCATATCAATAAAGAGATATAGTAAAAGAAGTAATGCACCTCTTTCGCCTGGTGATAATGAAGAAAGGGGCTTACCATTCATTTTTAATTGAAAAAAGGGGATTACATAATCCATCCCATAGATAAAATCATATAATTCTTGTTTTGTATGACCTTTTTTCAATTGTGCCTCGACAATTCTACTAGCGTTCTGCCCATCGCGCTTATCAAAAAGTAAGTCTTTGTTAGTAAGACACGCAAAATCAACTATTTGTTGAATATTGGACATATCAACACCGTCAATGTTGTCTTTTAGTCTCAAAGCACCTTGTTCCTTTCCATAGTAAGAGCCAGCTGCCTGTTGGCTAATAAAATCGAATAAACGCTCACCGAAATCTCGAATAGCAAATGTAGCATCAAATTCAATCGGATAGTCTTTCAACTCATCATGATATTCTTGAATGAATCTTACGATAGGAGCAAACAGATTATTATATGTTTCCAAGACTTGATGCTTCTTTTGCATCAATTCTTCAACGTATTGTCTTCTTAATTCAATCTTAGAGTTAAGATCACTTGTTAATTGATGGTTAATATAATCAATACGAGCTTGCAAATACTTAATCGTGCCTTCTTTTTCGGAGGAACCAGTTATTTCCTCTAACAATTTTTCCCAGTCTTGTTTTTCTTTCAGATATTTTTGATATTCAAGTTCTGGAGCACTTAGCTTCTGTTTAGCTTCTTCCAATTGTTGTGATGCTTGAACATATTGACACTGTAGACTGTCAGAATTGTTTGCATCTAAGTGCTTGTTTATCGCCGTTAATCGCTCGTTCAATTCACATATTTTAGATTCTATTATCTCTGGATGAAAAGAAACACTCAATACAGAATCAATATCCAATTTGTTCTGTTCATAAAGAGGCTTCATCTCACTCTTTACAGATTCTATTTGAGAATTGAGTCTTTCTAAACGCTCTTTGCTAGACGTAATATCTTGCAAAGCCTTTATCACCACATTGCGCTCGTCACTCAACTTTTGCAATGACGTGGTAAGTTGTTTGCAAATGGCTTGAATCTTTTCTATATCTTCTTTAGCTTGCTTCGCTTTAGGACTGTCTTCCAACGAAGGCTTAGCTACCTCCTTCGGTTTTGATAACTGCGCATTACTCAGTTGTTCTTGCTTATATTTTAACTCGTTTTCAAGTTTACTTTTATAGGTTGGGACAAGCATTGATTCCAACTCTATAATATCAGTGTTAACAATTTTAATACGAGATTGTATTTCGCTGCACGAAGCCGTATTTTCCCTTGTCAGGTAATTAATGATGCTATCTAAGTCATTAAGACCAAACCTCTGTGCAGGCTCTAAATATTGGAATATTATTTTCTTCAGTTCGTCTTCAAATTGGTGATCGTCTTCTGTAGTGCAAAGTGTTTCTAGGAAATTCTGAGGTATATACTTTACCCGTTCTGGTTGTGTCATGTCTGACGACATATCTAACGTCTTTATGGAAGAATGCGAGTTGTCAAACCACATGAGGCAAGCCTCTGTCTGCTTAGATCGATTATATGGCTTTGGCATTCTGTATTTTGAAGTAGTCAAAAATGCCCAATTCTGATTGCTCGTGTCTGCACATAATGCCACAATATCGGTTAAAGCACTTTTGCCACTACCCTTATTACCGATGACAGCAACCAAACCAGGGTTTAGCGGTATCTGCAAATTATCAA
>JAFTFA010000168.1 GCA_017449785.1 Muribaculaceae bacterium
CAGTGAGCTTTGCGTTCAACAAGGTGCTGGAGCCTCACCAGCAGACGCGCATCAAGGTGACCCTGGGCATCGAGGATGACCTGCGCGGCGCGGGCTACAACGTCAATCAGAGCAAGATCGCCATCGGCAGCGGCGGCGTCACCGGCAAGGGTTTCCTGCAAGGAACCCAGACCAAGCTCAAGTATGTCCCCGAGCAGCACACCGACTTCATCTACTGCACCATCGGCGAGGAGCAGGGCTTCATCGGCAGTGTGGCGGTGCTCCTGCTGTTCCTGGCCCTGATATTGCGCATCATCACCCTGGCCGAGCGCAACCACTCGACCTTCGCGCGGGTGTATGCCTACTGTGTCGCGTCGATCCTGATTTTCCACCTCACCATCAACATCGGCATGGTCATCGGCCTGTGCCCCGTCATCGGCATCCCACTGCCGTTCTTCAGCTACGGCGGCTCATCGCTGTGGGGTTTCACCTTCCTGCTCTTCATCCTGCTGCGCATCGATGCCGACCGCGGCAACTACGGCACCTGGTAGCCCCAAGCCTTTCAGCCATAACACAATAAACTGGTATCGTTTCCGCAAAATGTTTTTCGGGAAAATGTGTCGTTTCCGCAAAGTGTTCTGCCCTGGCATGGGCCTACTAAAAAAGTAAAAGTCCGGCTCTCACGAGTGGGACTTTAAATTTTATGAATAGAATCTGTATAGAAAAGTGCAATCCGTATTAATGATGGCACAAAGGACGGAATTTTTTTTGACTTACCAAAATTTTTAACAAGAAATTTAGCTTCAAAAGGAGAAAAAATGTATATTTTACCACTTTGAGTGATGTTTTCCCTATTATATTTTGGGAGGCAACATTTACAGACAATGACCGCTGAAGTGCCTTGACAAAGTATATTCCAGCAATTGAGCACGCTTTACTCGACGAGGGCAACGACTGGTGGCATTTTTGCATAAAAGCATCCGGCGAGGTGGCTGCAGGGGCCGGCGCGGCAAATGACTTGGCAGATTGACGCCGGGAAGATGGAAAAGTGGTGTTTTTGAGGACGGAATATACTATCGGGAGCTACATTCACGTTAAAAGTATAGGGTATTGGCATTATTCTTGCCACAATATCATATATACTATTTCATGCAACGGCTGCTGAAGACATATCGCCACAAGGCCCGTGTGGGCCACCCCTCGGGAATGCTCAAAAACATTTTCGGCATTCCTCACGGCCTGCACTATTGCTACTTGACGATGCTGTGTGCCCTGTGTGCAACGGGTACACTCGAGGCCGCCCCACATCAACTGCCGCAGCCTGCGTCCCAAGAGGCGCTGCAAGTTGATGACTCGGTGCGCGTGAGCCTCGTCACGTTCTATCCAGGTAGCCAACCGCATAACATATTCGGTCACAGCGAGATACGCGTGCAACAAGGTCCCATCGACGTGTACTTCAATTACGGCGTGTTTGACTTCCAGGCACCGGGGTTCCTGTGGCGATTTGTGCTGGGCGAGACCGACTACATGTGCCAGCCCATACCGCAGGCCTATGCCACTATGGGCATGGAGGGACGCCGCATGGTCGAGCAAGAACTCAACCTGCCACAAGACAAGGCCCTCATGGTGAGGGACTTCCTGTGGAACAACGCTCAGCCCGAGAATCGCATCTACCGCTATAAATTCCTGAGTGACAACTGCTCTACCCGCCCCCGCGACATCATCGAGATGGCAGCGGGTGACGGGCTGCAATATCCCCAGCTGTACCAAGAAGGCACGACCTATCGTGACATTTTGTCACACTACTGCCAGAACTACGCCTGGGAGCGCTTCGGCATCAATCTGGTGCTGGGCTGGGATACCGACACCGTCATCACCGACCGTGCCGCCATGTTCATCCCCATGAAGCTGATGGAGGCTGTGGCAGGCGCGACCGTCAAGACCGACAGCACGGCCATGCCCCTGGTCAAAGCCACCACCGTGCCCATTGATGCCTCGACCGACGGCCTGGTGCTGCCCCCCACCCCGTGGTACATCTCGCCGCTGGCAGTGGCCCTGCTGGTGCTGCTGCTCACCTGCCTGGTCACCACACGCGACTGGAAGCGGCGCGACATTTCCCGATGGTATGACTCACTGCTGTTTACCGTCGGCGGGCTGGCAGGGTGCATCCTGTTTTTCCTGATATTCTTCTCGACCCACGAGGCCACATCCCCCAATATCAACATCGCCTGGCTCCACCCGCTGTTGCTGCTGCTTGCCGTGCTGCCCTGGTTCAAGAAAGGCCGACCCATCGCCCGCTGGCTGCATGCCGCCAATGCGCTGGTCGCCCTGCTGCTCATGTTGTTGTGGCCCGTGCAGCCCCAGACGGGAGATTGGGCATTCTTCCCCCTGATGGCATCACTCGTGATGCGTTCGGCCATCAACGCGGTGCTGGGAGCCCAGACGACCCGCGGCCCCACCTCTACCCGGCATTGACACCGCGACAAACCGCACTTTTTCACCTCCAGGGGATGATTTCTCCTTATATTATAGCCATTTATCGGCTAAAAAGTTATATCTTTGCGGTTTAGATATAATCATTGCTACTCCACAATAGAGAACAAAAACATCAATAAAACATACAACATCAAGAAATCAAATGGGACTTAGTGACATTTTGAAATCCTTGTTTGGCAATAAGTCAACCCGTGACCTGAAGAAGATCACGCCTATTGTCAACCAAATCAAAGCAATTTATCCCGAGATTGACGCGCTGGACATCGATGCCCTGCGCCAGCGCACTGCCGACATCCGTCAGATGCTCAATGACTCGGTACAGGACAAGCGCGACGAGATTGACCGCATCAAGGCCGAAATCGAGACGCTCGACTATGAGGAGCGCGAACCGCTGTGGAAGAAGGTCGATGATATCCAGAAGGAGATTCTCGACGTGCTCGAGGACAAGCTCAACGAGGTGCTTCCCACCGTGTTTGCCATCGTGAAGTCCACGGCACGCCGCTTTGCCGAGAACGAGACCGTCACCGTGACAGCCACCCAGCTCGACCGTGACCTGGCTGCCCAGGGCAAGGACTTTGTCACCATCGACGGCGACAAGGCCATCTACACGACCCAC
This sequence comes from Muribaculaceae bacterium, assembly GCA_017449785.1. GTDB lineage: Bacteria > Bacteroidota > Bacteroidia > Bacteroidales > Muribaculaceae > Sodaliphilus. The sequence goes on from JAFTFA010000168.1 coordinate 3,092, forward strand.
TGGCTGGCCGGCGGCAACGAGATCAAGTGGGACATGGTCCACTATGACGTACAGCTCATCGGCGGTATCGTCCTGCACCAGGGTAAAATCGCCGAGATGGCCACTGGTGAAGGTAAAACCCTGGTGGCTACCCTGCCCGTCTTCCTCAACGGCTTGACCGGCAACGGAGTCCACGTGGTGACCGTCAACGACTACCTGGCCAAGCGCGATAGCGAGTGGATGGGTCCGTTGTACATGTTCCACGGCATGACCGTAGCCTGCATCGACAAGACCGAGCCCAACTCGCCGCAGCGCCGCGCCGCCTACAATTGCGACATCACCTTCGGTACCAACAGCGAGTTCGGTTTTGACTACCTGCGCGACAACATGGCGATGCGCCCCGAGGACATGGTGCAGCGTCCCCACAACTTTGCCATCGTCGATGAGGTCGACAGCGTCTTGATCGACGATGCCCGTACCCCGTTGATTATTTCGGGTCCCGTGCCCAAGGGCGAGGACCAGATGTTCAACGACTTCAAGCCCAACGTCGAGCGCGTCTATAATGCCCAGCGCCAGCTGGTGACCGGCCTGCTGTCGGATGCCAAGAAGATGATGGCCAGCGACGACCCGGCCACCGTCAAGGAGGGTACCCTGAGGCTCTACCGCGCCTTCAAGGGTCTGCCCAAGTACAAGCCTCTGATCAAGTACCTCAGTGAGGAGGGTGTCAAGAACGCCATGCTCAAGACCGAGGCCTACTACATGCAGGACAACAACCGCGAGATGCCCACCGTCACCGATCCCCTGTACTTCATCATCGACGAGAAAAACAACACCGTCGAGATGACCGATAAGGGTATCGACGTGCTGACCAAGGGTACCGACGATCCCGAATTCTTCATCCTGCCCGACATCGCCGCACAGCTGTCGGCAGTGACCAACGAGCCCCTCACCGACGAGGAGAAGACCAACAAGAAGGACGAACTGCTCGCCAACTACTCGGTCAAGGCCGAGCGCGTGCACACCGTCACCCAGCTGTTGAAGGCCTACACCCTGTTCAACCGCGACGACGAGTACATCGTCGATGGTGAGGGCAAGGTCAAGATCGTCGATGAGCAGACGGGCCGCGTGATGGAAGGCCGCCGCTACAGCGACGGTCTGCACCAGGCCATCGAGGCCAAGGAGGGCGTGAACGTCGAGGCCGCGACCCAGACGTTTGCCACCATCACGTTGCAGAACTACTTCCGCATGTACCACAAGCTGGCAGGTATGACCGGTACTGCTGAGACCGAGGCCGGTGAGTTCTGGGACATCTACAAGCTGGATGTCGTCACCATCCCCACCAACAAGCCCGTGATCCGCAACGATATGCCCGACCGCGTCTATAAGACACAGAAGGAGAAATTCAACGCTGTCATTGCCGAGATCGAGGCCATGCGCAACCAGGGACGTCCCACGCTGGTGGGTACCACGAGCGTCGAGATCAGTGAGATGCTGAGCCGCATGTTGAACCTGCGCCACATTCCCCACAACGTCCTCAACGCCAAGTTGCACCAGAAGGAGGCCGACATCGTTGCCCAAGCCGGTCAGTCGATCGACGGCAAGGGCGTCGTGACCATCGCCACCAACATGGCCGGTCGTGGTACCGATATCAAGCTGTCGCCCGCTGTCAAGGCGGCCGGCGGTCTGGCCATCATCGGCACCGAGCGCCACGAGTCCCGCCGTGTGGACCGCCAGTTGCGCGGTCGTGCCGGTCGTCAGGGTGACCCCGGTTCGTCGGTATTCTTCGTCTCGTTTGAGGACAAACTGATGCGACTATTTGCCAGCGAGAGCGTTGTCAAGACGCTCGACCGACTGGGACTGAAGGATGGCGAGGCCATCGAGAGCAACATGGTGACCAAGAGCATCGAGAATGCCCAGAAGCGCGTCGAGGAGAACAACTTCGGTATCCGCAAGCACCTGCTCGAGTATGACGACGTGATGAATGCCCAGCGCAAGGTGATCTACACCCGCCGCCACCACGCCCTGATCGGTGAGCGCATCGGCCTGGACCTGATCAACACCCTGTATGACAGCGTGGAGGACGTGGTCGAGAAGCATGGTCCCGACGAGTATGAGGACTTCAAGATGCAGGTTCTCAAGACCTACGCCATCGAGACCCCGTTCGACGAGGAGGAATATCGCCGCATGGACGACGGCAAGAAGCAGGACATCCTGTATGACACCGTGCTCAAGACCTTCAACCGCAAGATGGACCGCCTGAGCGAGGTGGCCGATCCCATCATCCAACAGATTGTCGCCGACCAGGTGGCCAACGGCATGGAGCCCCAGGGCCTGATCCGCGTGCCCATCACCGACGGCAAGCGCACCTTCGGCATCGTCATCGACATCAAGGAGGCAGCCGAGACCCACTGCAAGTCGCTCACCAAGGCTTGGCAGAAGGCCGTCATGCTGCTCACCATCGATGACAACTGGAAGGAGCACCTGCGCGAGATGGACCAGTTGCGCCAGAGCGTGCAGAACGCCAGCTATGAGCAGAAGGACCCGCTCGTGATCTACAAGACCGAGGCCTTCAACATGTTCAAGCAGATGGTCGGCATCATGAACGGCAAGTCGATCGCCATCCTGATGCGCGGTCAGATTCCCGAGGCACCGCCCCAACAGAACGTGCAGGAGCGCGAGCCGCAGCCACGCCAGCAGCGCTACAGCGAGAACCGCGGCGGTGAGCCCGATCCCAGCCGTCCCAATGCTGCGCCCGTCGGTCCTCGTCCCCAGGCTCCCGCCGCCCCCATCCGCAACGAGGGTCCCAAGATCGGCCGTAACGATCCCTGCCCGTGCGGCAGCGGCAAAAAGTACAAGAATTGCCACGGTCGCGGCCTGGTATAATTGCCAGCGGCGACATTAGTCAACAATAAGCGAGTTCCCGCCAGCCCAAGTGGCCAGCGGGAACTCGCTTTCTGTCACTACTCTAGATCATCCCATCTAACAGGGAGCTATCGCGGCATCTCGTCGTCAACGATGAGGCGCAGCCATTGGGCCGTCGTCAGCGGGACAACAGGGCCGGCCGGCTCGCTCGACATGAGGCGCTCGTTGAGTTCCTGCAGCAGGGGGCGCGCATCGCTGTTGCCCGCACGAGCGATGATGGCGTGGGCCTGGGGCATGGCACGCTCCATGACCGCCAGTGACGACGGGCGCAACAGGAAACTGCGCCAGTAGAGCCAGTAGGCGTAATCATAGATGCGCTGGGCATCCAGCGGGCTGTCCAGATCCACCTCACTGGCGATGCAGAACTGCCGGGGCACCGGGGCTGCCTCATACTCCTCGTCCAGCACCAGGTGGAACGCCGTGGCCAGGGCATCAAGGTCGGCATCGTGCGGATCCAGTGCCTCATCGCCCTGCTCTCCCACTATGGTCCACCAGATGACAAAGCGCACATCGTCGCGGTTGAGCTCATAATCGACATAATCCTCGGCGCGGCCATAGTGGGGCAAGGGGACGCCGTGCTTCTCATCGTGCAGGCGGGTGAATGACCGCCAGATGCCGCCGTCGGCGACCACGTCCTGATAGTAACCGACCACGGCGAGCACCACATCGCGGCGCACCGCGTCGTCCAGTCCACGCAGCCAGGGCGACTCGTCCCACAACTTGGCCAGCCGCAGGGCAATCCACAGGTAGAACTGGTCGGTCTCGGCCACCTTGGGGTTGCCGGGCTGACGCTCCATGTAATCTTTTACAGTGATTTCCATATCTCCTCCTTTAAATCAAAAAGACGGGAAAACCTTGATGTCTTCCCGTCGTTCTGGAGCCGCGAGCGGGACTCGAACCCGCGACCTTTTCGTTACGAATGAAATGCTCTACCGACTGAGCTATTGCGGCTTGGTGCACTGCGATGAACTGCAATGCGGGTGCAAAGGTAGCACTATTTTTTTAATCTAGCAAACTTTAATCGACAATTTGTTTGCTATAGGTCATCACAATCTGGGCCTTGTCCAGCAACAGGCGGGCGATGGCCGGCCTTGAAACCATGGGCGAAATCTTGGTCACCACGCTTGTCGAGCCACCACCATAGTAGTAAGACTGCTGGTAGGAATAGGTGGTCACGTCGACCGGGGTGATGGTGAAGTTGAGGTCGTCCTCGGTGGCGATACCGCCCTGGTTGTTGATGATGTTGATGATGTATTCACGCAGGCCAGTGAAGACATATTCCTTGCTCTGGGGACTGTAGACAGCATAGAAGGAGTCCTTGTTGTTTGCCAGGCTGTCGCCGTTGATAAACGTGTCCTTCTTGGATGTCTTGACCATCAACACATGGCTGGGCGGCTGGATGTCATACTCGGTAGCGGGAACGCTGACGGGCAGGGTCAACGTCACCGTGTTGATGATGGACTGGTTGTTGCCCGTGTTGGCCTTGTACTTGTCGATGATGTCCTGGATAGGGAACCTCACCTGAACCTCATAGCCGGCAGGAGCCACAAGCAACGCCTCTCCCTGATTGACCATCGAGGTAATCGCGTCATCGATGTCGAAGTGGATGATATTGTTGGACACCACCTCGGGGGTCGATGCGAGATAGGACTGGGCTCTCGTGTAAACCGTGTCGGTGCCGTTGTCCTTGGTGCCCCGCTGGCGATAATAGACGTCAAACTCGGTCGCCTTGATGTTTACCACGTGGCCGCTACCATAGGAGTTGGTGATGTAGATGCCGGGGAAGAGCTCGGCAAAGCGCTTGGGAGTGGAGAACTGTGTGGGGTCGGCCTTGTAGGCGTTGAAGAGCTCACGGCCCAGCTCAACGGGCATCGGCAATGAGATGACGCGCACAGTATCATACTGGACCGAACCGGTCACATAGGAACTGGAAACCTCCATCCAGCCCGACGTGGGGGAATAGGCCTCGGAGGCCAGCAGGTCATCGCTGTCATAGTAGCCCGTCGGGTCAAAGTCGCTGTAGATGGGGCTGGGCAACTGGCGGTTGAGGCGATACACATTGAGTCTCATCGGGGCCAGCGAGTCGCCGGTAAAGCCGTTGCGGTAAGGCAAGCGCAGCTTCAATCGGCAGGAATCGATCATCTCGGCGCTCGTGCCGGTCGTGTCGATCGATATGGCAGGCATCCACGAGGTCAGGGCCTCGGCCGTCAGGCTGCCGTAGCCATCGGCCTGCAACGTGCCCAGCATCTTGGTGCTGGTGCGCATCTGCACACGGTCGTTGCGCACCGAGTGGCCCGTGATGACAAATGAGGAGTCCTCGATTATCGACGAGACGCTGTCGGTGATGCTCACGCCGATAGTCTCGTCGGTGCATGCGTACAGGCCAAGCAGCACTGCCGCTGCCAGTATCACATTGAAGAGTTGTTTCATATTCTCGAAATGAATGGAAAAAACGATTTAAGAATATAGAAAATGGTGTACCCAAGCGGGACGGTCGCCGATCACTCGAACAGCGAGCTGTAGAACTGGGTCACGCGCGCCACACTCGCCACGTCCTCATCGTCGATGAACTGCAGGCGGGGCAGCGATGCAGCCGACTCGAGCACCTTCTCGTTCACCCCTTGCTCACACTCGATGATGCCGTCGGCATATCGCAGCGAATAGGACATCAGGTCCTCATAGGTCAACTCCTTGCCGTTGATCGGCTTGAGGGCATTCTTGGGAATGCCGTCCTGGTGCATCTTCTCGGCCAGTCGCTCGCCCAGCGGAGCGGGTATCGACTCGTTGAACAGGGCCGTCACGATCTTGGCATCACGGAAGGAGGGATCGTCGCCATAAAGCGTGCGGATATAAACCGGTGCCAGTGCCGAGATCCATCCCGTGCACTGGATGATGTCGGGCACCCAGCGCATCTTGCGTATCGACTCGATGACGGCGCGGACAAAGAACATGCTGCGCTCATCGTTGTCGCTGGGCGAGCAGTTCATTTCCAGCTCGTCGATGCGGCTGCTGGCAAAGTAGTCCTCGTTATAGATAAAATAAACCTGGAAATGAGCCTGCTGCAACGTGGCCACCTTGATGATGAGCGGGTGGTCGGTATCATCGATGATGACATTCATGCCCGACAACCTGATCATCTCGTGGAGCTGGTTACTGCGCTCGGCAATCATACCATACTTGGGCATGAAAGTGCGCTCTTCAATTCCTTGTTCCTTAATGCCTTGAGGCAACAACCTGCCAATCTGGGACAGACGACGCATCGGCACATATGGCTCAATCTCTTGTGATATAAACAAGATTTTCTTTATATCCATGTTTGTTTCGTTTATAATTTAAATGCAAAGATAGCTATTTTTTTTCATTTTAGCCCCAAATTCTTCCCGCCGAAAGGTCATTTTTAAGTAAAAAACCATGGTTTTTAACATCTTCTAATCATTTTTCCAGCCCCAAGAAGGGCGCTGCCACTTCTTCGGCACAAGTCACCGGAAAAAAGGAAGGCGCTTCCTTCAAACAGGAAACACCCTCCCACTTTCAAAACACACACACGATTAAGTCATTTCATCACTTCTTGTCTTCACTTGTTCTTGCAAGTGCAGTCACCATTGCAGCCCCCCTGGGCAGCCTGGCCCTTGCGTGCATCGCCATGATGGCCCTTGCCGTGCCTTCGCTTGCCCTGCTCCTTCTTGAGCTGGTCATACTTGTCAGCCTGCTCCGGAGTCAACAAGGCCTTGATCTTGGCATCAGTCGCCTTGTGCTGATCCTTCATCTTCTCGCGGTTGGCAGTGCGCCTATCCCGATCGGGCGTGGCATTTTTAGGCTCCATCGCGACGGCCTTCATCTTCTGCATGGTCTTCATCTCCTCGGCATAGATGCGGGCGACTTCGACCTTCTGCTGCTCGGTCAAGCCCAATTGCTTGTCCAGGCGTTCCACTCGCTTTTCCATCATCTGCTCTGAACTCATGTCAGGGCGGCAGGGCGGCTGTGCGTTCATCACAATCGTGCCCATCAGGGCAACGACCATAGCCAAAACAATCTTCTTCATTTTCATTGTGGTGTTTTAAAAAATTAAAAAAAATACTAACTATAAACTTTACATCGATTCACTAGTAGTCAATGATTACGATTACAAAGTAAAATAGAATTTTCCGAACAAAAAAACGCCCCATCGGCACTTCTTGACCAATCAACAAATCTTGTTGACAAACGCCCCAAAAATCAAGACAAAACACACGCCCCACCAAGCCATGCCAAGAGAAAAGAATCAAAATTTCCGTCAATAAATCAAAAAAAATGTAATCGCGACATACAACATATCGAAAATCTGCCTATATTTGCAATTCTGTAAGGATAAAAAAGATTGGCAATGTTGACTCAGATTTATAACGGTCAAGTGCTCACACCCGAGGGTTGGGTGAAAGGCGGCTCGGTCATCATCGAGGACAGCCGCATCAAGGAGGTCAGCAAGAGCTCCCGCCAACTCGAGGGCATGGACAAGCACATCGACGCCCATGACATGTATGTCGTGCCAGGTGGCATTGACCTGCATTGCCACGGGGGCGGCGGCAGCGACTTCCAGGAGTGCACTCGCGAGGCCTTCCAGACGGTAGCCGGGACCCACCTGCGCCACGGCACGACGGCCATCTATGCCACGCTGTCCTCGTCACCGCTCGACATGATGGAGCGTGCCTGCCACACGTGCGACGAGATGATGCGCGAGCCCGGCTCGACCATCATGGGCATGCACATGGAGGGGCCCTACTTCAACCCAAGCAAGGCAGGAGCCCAGATGCCCGAGGTCATCCGCATTCCGGACCCCAATGAGTACCGCCACATCGTCGAGGACTTTGACTGCATGCGCCGCTGGTCCAGCGCTCCCGAGCTGCCCGGAGCCATCGAGATGGGCAAGTATCTCACCGACAAGGGCATTATCGCGGCCATCGGGCACACCGCCGCCGAGTATGCCGACGTCAAAAAGGCTTGGGACGCCGGCTACACCCTGGCGACCCACTTCTATAACGGCATGCCCGGATTCCACAACGTGCGCGAGTTCAAGCACGCCGGCACCGTCGAGAGCGTCTATCTGCTCGAGGACATGGCTGTCGAGGTCATTGCCGACGGCATCCACGTGCCCTCTACCCTGCTCAACCTGGTCTATCACATCAAGGGCGTGGAGCACACCGCCCTGTGTACCGACGCCCTGGCCGTGACCGACAGCGACAGCGAGCATGCCTTTGATCCGCGCGTGATCATCGAGGACGGCGTGTGCAAGCTCTCGGACCGCAGTGCCCTGGCCGGCAGCATCGCCACGATGGACCGCCTCATCAAGACGATGGCCCGCATCGTGGGAGTTCCCCTGAACGACACCGTGCGCATGGCCAGCGAGACCCCTGCCAGGATCATGGGCATCTATGACCGCAAGGGTTCCTTGCAGCGCGGCAAGGATGCCGACATCCTGTTGCTTGACGACGACATCAACCTGCGCGGCGTCTTCTCGCTCGGCGAGTTTGTCAAGGGCAGTGACCGCATTGCCCCCGCCATCATCGAGAAACGGTAATCTGCAGACCGATATAGCCCTGCATGACCCTGCATGAAAGAAAAAATCACGTTTTTTTGGCAATAAACTTGCACAGTAATAAAATTGGCATTATCTTTGCACCCGCATTTGAGAGAAAATGCTTTACATGGTGGACGTAGCTCAGCTGGTTAGAGCGTCGGATTGTGGTTCCGAAGGTCGTGGGTTCGAGCCCCATCTTCCACCCCACTAGTGAAAAAGCCTGCACCGCGCAATGCGATGCAGGTTTTTCTTTTTTTCATTGGTGTGGCTGTGTCATCATTCAGTTGCTGGCTTTTAATCGGCCTTGCGGGCCGAGAAACTAAACAAAATGATTTTTTAAATTTTGTTTAAATTTCTCGAGCGAAACTCGATCAAGAGTTCCGGATACCAATTATGACAGCGCCTCGAATGTTTTTTCAGAAGTTTGGCCCGTCAATGGACAATGGATCACGGCAAACGACTATGTTGCCGTGATTGCGTCCTGCCTCCTTACAGGCCCAGCAGAGCCTTGACCATCGGCTCGAGATCGATGGTGTTGGGACCGGTATAGGCAACCGGCGTGACAGCCGTGTCAAACACCACATCGAGAGCCTGCTGCTCACCGGCCGTGCGAATGGCGGCCTGGATCTTGTCGGTGATGGGGCGGGTCAATGCCTCGCGGCGGGCAGCGATATCATCGGCAGCACGGTGCTGGAAATCACGTATCTTGCGGTCATTGTCCTGCAATTCATGCACGCGGCGCTCCTTGATGGTCTCGGGATAGGAGGCATCGGCAGCCACCGTCTGGTAATCGGCATATTTCTTGTCAAACTCGGCCTGCAACAGCTGGTACTCGGCATGATACTTGTCGCTCAAGGCCTTGAGTTGTGCCTCGGCAGCCGCCTTCTCGGGCATGAGGTCAAAGAGCTGTTGTGAATTGACGATGCCGATTCGCGCCTGTGCCATGAGCATGAGCGGCAGCAGCGCTGTTGCTATCAGTAGAAACCTTTTCATAATTCAATCTCTGTTATTACACATTATATATTATTGGCTGGCAAAGGTAGTCACATTTTCTGAATCATGCAATCCCTGTCGCGACCAGTGTGCCCACGATCCGACCTCAATAGGCATACCGCACAAAGGCTAACTTCTCATGCTGCGCCATCCTCAACAACACCCTGGCCAATGCCACACAGACCACAATCGTCACCACCGCAGCGGCAAGGGCAATCGCATTGCCACTCGTGCACCCTGCATACCAGAACAGGTGCTTAATGCCACCCTTGACAAACGGGATCAATGATGCATGGACACAGAACATGACCGTGGAGTAACGACGCAGCACAATCGCTCCCTGGCCAACCGCCACATGATTCTGGCCCACCAGCATGAATAGGGCCACGCCCAAGGGCAGCAGCGAGAAATAGCAGTCATCACAGACCACCTGGCGACGGTCCAGCAGCAGATATTCGGCATAGAGCGCCACGAGACTGAGTATCGCGATGATGAGGAGATACCGGTTGGACACCTTGACGGGATGCTCGGCAAGATACTTGCCGGCAAGGACAAAAATCAGGGCCACGGGGAAACTGTTGAACGGATGGGTAAACACCGACTCATAGGCCTCGTAGGCAAGAGTGAAGCCTGGCAGCCCCTGGCACAGATAATAGTAATTGGACGACAGGCAGCAGATCACATAGCAGATGAGCGACACGGCGACAAGCCACCCGGTCGAGACCTTGTCGGACAAGTACCAGACAATCCAGATTCCCAGCAACGAGGCCATGAGGAACCACGAGGCCTTGAATGTGCTGCCAAAGATGAAGTGCCTCACGATCTCCAGAAGCGTTCCCACACCGGGATCGACATACCACTCCCTGAAGTAAACCGTGAGAGGCAACAAGACCACAAACCAGAACAGATAAAGCCTCAATATCCTCAAGGCATACTTCTTCATCGCCGCCATCTTCTCCTGGCGCGAGGCCAGCCGACTTTGCTTCAAGAAGAAGAAATAGGAAGTCATGACAAAGAAAACGGGTACTCCCAACCTGAAGATGGGTTGCAGCACCTGGGTGAGCTGGGTGTGGATGCCGACAATAAAAATGGCCAGGACAAACTTCAGCACGTCCAACCTGAGCCCATCGGCTTTGACATATTCATTGCTGGCAAATGATTGCATTCTCAACGGTGCAGTTACTCCTGCTGCTTGAATAGTAACACTCCCGCAGGCTCACGCCTGCAGGAGTCTTACACCTTAGCAATAAATCGTGATATGTGTCAGTTGGATAATCCCTTTGATTACTTGATACCCAATTTGGCCTTTACCTTGGCACTCACATCCTCGGCGTCGTTGCCGCTGTAGATGATCGAACCGGCAGCCTGGTCAAAGATGAAGGTGTAACCGCCCTCGGCACCGACAGCCTGGATGGCGTTCTGGAGCTTCTGGGTGATCGGGGCCAAGAGGGTCTCCTGCTGACGCTGCAAGTCCTGGGCAGCAGTCTGCTGGAAGTTCTGGATCTTCATGTAGTCATCTTGCAGTTCCTGCTGGTGACGATCCTTGATAGCCTGGGGAGTCGTGGCGTCCTTGTCGGCAGCCTCATAGTCAGTCATCTTCTTCTGGAATGCGTCCTGCAAGTTCTTGTACTCGGTCTCATACTTGTCGCTGACCGTCTTCAAGGTGCTCTCAGCAGTAGCCTTCTCGGGCATCACGTTGAAGATCTCACTGGTGTTGACATAACCGAACTTCTGAGCTTGTGCAGCAAGGCACATCATAGTTGCCGTAATGGCAAAGAGCATAAATCTTTTAAACATGTCTAAATTACTGATTTTTTCTATTGGTTAGTATAATCTTCTTGTTCTACTCTTGCATCAGTGGAAAATCAATGATTATCTCATTCATCCCTGATTACTTATACCCCATCTTCTCGAGCACCTCGTTGCTCACGTCGATGCGCGGCGAGGCAAAGATGATGCTCTGGCTGCTGGCGCGGTCAAAGATGACCTGGAAGCCGCGCTCCTCACACACCTTCTTGCACGCGTTGTACACGTCGTCCTGGATGGGCTTGATGAGCGACTGGCGCTTCTTGAACAGTTCGCCCTGGGGGCCAAAGTACTTGTATTGCAGCTGCTGGGCCTCTTTCTCCTTCTCGGTGATCTCGGCCTCTTTCTTCTTCTTCTGGTCATCGGTCAGGAAGACCATGTCGGCCTGATAGTTCTTATACATGGTGTCGGCCTCCTTCTTGAGCTCGTCCACCTCGCGCTGCCAGCGCTGCGATACCTGATTCAACTGCTCGTTGGCCATCTCGTAGGCGGGAATGTTCTTGAGCACATATTCCATGTCAACGAGAGCAAACTTCTGCGCGTTGGCGGCCATGAAACCGGCAACAAGCGCCACTGCGATTAAAGCAAATCTCTTCATTTTTCCTTGTCTTTATATAAATGTAATGTTTGTTAAATTTCGACTTTTAGACTGACGTCGTGCCAAATCGTTTATTTAGTCAACTTAAATTGTTAAAATTCTTGACCCAGCACAAAGTGGAAGTTGCTGCCGCCCTTCTCGCCGTAAACCGTGTCAAAGCCATAGCCCCAGTCAATACCCATCATACCGATCATGGGCAGGAAGATGCGTGCACCGACGCCGGCCGAGCGCTTGACGTCAAACGGGTTGAAGTCCCTCACGTCGGTCCAGGCGTTACCGGCCTCGACAAACACGAGCGGGTAGATCGTTGCGCTCTGGGACAGCATCAACGGGAAGTGCAGCTCCAGGACGAAGCGGTCATAGGCATAACCCTCGCTACGGGGAGTGAATGCACCGTTCTCGTAGCCACGCAGGGCAATCGCCTCGGTCGCATAGGTGTAAGAGCCCGACATACCGTCACCGCCGACGTAGAAGGTCTCGAACGGCGACTTCAGCCACTTGTTCCAGCTACCCAGCAGACCAAAGTCGGCACGGGTCATCAGCACCAGCGTCCATCGGCCGTCGGGATCGGTGAGCGGCGTGTAGGTTCGGGCCTGGAACTTGAGTTTCCAGTACTCGATCCACTTGTAGAGTTGCTTCTTGGACTCATCGGTATTGCTCTTGCTCAGGGCCTCCCAGTTCTTCTTGCCGAACAGGCTGGCAGGCGGAGTCATGTTCAGGCTCAGTGTAAAGGTACTGCCCTTGCGGGTATACAACGGGTTGTCGATACTGCTGCGCGACAGGGTCAAGCCCAGCACAATCGAGTTGGACACACCGTTTCTCATGTTCAGGCCATAGGACAGGTAATCCCAGTTCTTGAGGCTGTACCACTGGTAACTGAGGCTGGCCATGAAGGTGAAGTAGTCATCGGGCCACTTCAGTCGCTTACCGAATCCCACCGTCACACCGGCCATCTGCAGGTACTTGTTGGGATCGTAGGCGTTCTCATAGTAGTTGTATCCGCCATAGCCATTGTAATAGGAGTTGTACATGCCCGGGTACATGTTGTACATGGTATTGTACATGTAGTTCTGCATCTGCTGCTGGTAGAACGACGAGTTGATACCCGTCTGGCGGCTATAGAAGGCCGATACCGACAGCGAGTTGGGACGCTTGCCGCCAAACCACGGGTCGAGGAACGACACGCTGTAGGCCTGGTAGTACTTGGCGTTGGTCTGGGCACTGATGGTGAACGTCTGGCCGTCGCCCTGCGGGATGAGTCCCTTGTAGGATGACGGGTGCAGCAGGTTCTGCATCGAGAAGTTGGTAAACTTCAACGAGGCCTTGAGGATGACGCCCGTCTGACCCCAACCGGCGCTGAGCTCGACCTGGTCGTTGGCCTTGCTCTCGAGGTTGAGGATGATATCGACGGTACCGTTGTCGGGATTGGGTTCGGGGCGGATGTTCATCTTCTCGGGGTCGAAGTGGCCCGTCTGGGCAATCTCGCGCGCCGAGCGCATGAGGTCGTCCTTGGAGAACAGGTCACCGGGGCGCACGCGCAGCTCGCGGCGAACGACCTTCTCGTACAGGCGGTCGTTACCGTTGATGACCACCTTGTTGATGCGGGCCTGCTTGCCCTCAAACATGCGCATCTCCAGGTTGATGCTGTCCCCCTCGATCTTGCTCTCGATGGGTATCAACCGGTAGAACAGGTAACCGTTGTTCAGGTACAGGTTGGACACGGCGTCATCGTCCTCCTGGGTGCGCTTGTTGAGCAACTTCTGGTTATACACGTCACCCTTCTTGATACCCAGGATTTCATCGAGCACCACCGACGGATAGACCGTGTTGCCCACCCAGGTGATGTCCGAGATGTAGTATTTCTTGCCCTCGTCGATCTTGAGGTAGACATCGACCGTCTTCTCGTCATACGGCACCACGCTGTCGCTCACGATGACGGCATCGCGGTAACCCTTCTCATTATACTTGTCGATGATGAGCTGCTTGTCGGCCTCATAGTCACTCTGGACAAACTTCTTCTGCGAGAAGATTTTCCACAGGCTCTTCTTCTCGTTGGTCTTCTTCATGGTGCGCTTGAGCTTGGAATCGCTGAGCACCTGGTTGCCGTCGATGTAGATCTTGTGGACCTTGATTTTCTCGTGCTTGTCGACGTTGATGTTGACGATGACCTCGTTCTGCTTGCTCAGGTCGGGCACGGTGACCACTTCACAGGTCGCCTGGCCGAATCCCTTGTTGGCATAGTACTTCTCGACGATCAACTTGATGCGGTCGGCGATGTTGGGGGTCATCTGGCTGCCGGGCTGGAAACTCAGTCGCTCGATGATGTCCTTCTTCTCGCCGCCCTTCATGCCGTTGTAGTTCACCTGTGACACACGGGGCTGCTGACGCAGGCTGAACACGAGCCATGCCTGGTCCTGATAGATTTTCTCGACAAGGATCTGCACCTTGGAGAACAGGCCCTGACGCCAGAATCGCTTGGCGGCCGCCTTGATGTCGTCACCAGGGATATCGACACGCTGACCGATGGTCAGGCCCGAGTAACCGATGATGATGTTCTCATCATAGTTATCCACACCCTCGACACGGATGCCCGCGATCTGGTACTGCGTGGGCGATGACGTGAAGACGATCTTGGGATTATAGATGGTGTCGCTGGCGGCATAGGTCTGGCCGTGCAGCGCGGCGGGTGCCAGCGATGCCATAGCCAGTGTGGCCAACAACGTGTGCTTGATGCTCTTCATCATTGACAATTTACTCTTCATTATCTTGATTTACCTGTTCGCTCGTCTTACCGTAGCGGCGCTCACGCGCCTGGAAATCGGCTATCGCCTCAACAAAGTCTTCCTTGGTAAAATCGGGCCAATATTTTGAGGTGAAGTAAAGCTCACTATAGGCTATCTGCCAGAGCAGATAGTTGCTCACACGCAGGTCACCGCCCGTGCGGATGAGCAGGTCGGGGTCGGGCATGTCGGCCGTCGCCAGGTGGGACGACAGCATGGCGTCATCGATGTCGTCGGGGTTGAGCGCGCCGCTGGCTGCCTCGCGGGTCATGCGGCGACAAGCCTCGACAATCTCCCAGCGCGACGAGTAGCTCAACGCCAGGCACAGCACCAGACCGGTGCAGTGGCCCGTGTCCTGCATGCACTTGCGCAGACGGGTGGCGGCAAACTCGGGCATGCGTCCCATGTCGCCGATAGTGGTCAGCCGCACGTTGTTCTTGATCAGGTCGGGCGTCTGCTGCTCGATGCTCACCACGATGAGGTTCATCAGGGCATCTACCTCGTCCTGGGGACGGTTCCAGTTCTCGGTCGAGAAGGTGTAGAGCGTCAAGTACTTCACGCCCACCTCGCTGGCAATCTCGGTCGCCTGGCGCACGGTGGTCACTCCGTTCTCGTGACCGAAACTGCGTTCCTGGCCATGTTGCTTGGCCCAGCGCCCGTTGCCGTCCATGATGATAGCGACGTGACGGGGGATGCGTGTCGGGTCAAGTTGCTGTATTTTATCGCTGAGGGATGACATAGTGGTGATGATGTTGATTATTCAATATAGTTACACTTGATGCAACGCTTGCCAAACTCGTAGGTGACCGTGAACGTGGCAAACGAGTACCAGTCGGTATTCTTGGCAAACGAGTGCTTGATGTCAAACAAGTCGCTGTAACCGTCGATACGGTCGCTGAACTCCTTGCGCATCGTGAATTCAAAGCCCAGGTTCCAGCGCTCCTTGTACTTGTATTTCACGCCGATGCCGAAGGGTATCGTGAACGACGCCTGATTGTGCCCGTCACAGATGGCGAACACAAAGCCCACGCCGGCCACCATGTAGGGCGAGATCGGCTTGTATTTCTTGTAGGACGGACCAATGCCGTAGTTCAAGAAGTTGAACTCGGCGGTCAGGCCCAGGTCCATCAGGTGGGACGAGAACACATAGTTAGCCCCGTCGGGGTACCAGGACTCGTCCTTCTCGCTGTCGCCGCGGATGTTGGCATAGTTGAGGTTGGCCTTGAAGGCCCAACGGCTGTTGTGCACATAGCGGAACAAGCCGCCCACCGTGAAACTGGGATGCTTGAACAGGTTGCCGTTGTTGGCCTCGCCCAGATAGCCGGTCATGCCCAGCAGCGGGCCGACCTCATACTTGTATTGCTGCCCCGCTGCGGGAAGCACGGCCAGCAACATGAGTAGCGCTATGAACAATGACTTCTTCATCACAGGTCGGTCGCTCAATAAACGGGATAATTGGTCATGCGGATGTAAACGCCGCGCCACACGTTGGGCAAGAGTTCGCCCTGGCTGTTATAGCCGCCAAACAGATAGATGAACGGGCAGTCCCAGGTGCTGCCCAGCGTCTGGATGCGCCGCGGCATGCCGCTGGGAGCACTGAGTTGCTCGGTGTAGACAAACGCCTGGGCACCATAGAATGCGGGCATGTGGCTGGGCTGCGTGATGGTGGAATCGCCCGCCGTCCAAGTGATGCCCTGGGTGCTCGAAAGGTAGATTTTCCTGTTCAGGCTGCCGTCGTCAAGTTTGCCGCCCATGAGATACCAGGTGGACTGCAAGCCGTAACGGCGAACGCCCTGCAACTTACGATAGGAGAAATAAGGAACCAGCGTGGCATCGGCGACGGGAGGCAAGGTGGTGCTGTGGGTGTTGTTGATCTTGCCCCAGCTCTTGCCGTCATAGCCCCACACGTCGTTCAACAGGTTGCCCTCGCTGTCCTCACCGCCCACGATGATGGCTTGCTGTGCAACGGTCCAGTTGTTGCTGGTCTCGACCATGTTAGAGGCGTGGTCCACGGGGAAGCCGTCCTCGACACGCGACGAGGTGAAGCCCTCCATGCGGGGATACTCATCATGATAAAAACCGTCGCTGCCGACGACAATGCCCAGCACGCGGTTGTCATACACGCCCAGCATGCTGTACCAGGTCACGCCACACGAGGTCCACTCGATGCCGTCCTCCGATGTGTAGAGGATGCCGTCCTCGGCAAGCATGTACAGGTCCTCGCCAGTGGACATCAGGGTGGACACGTCGGGAGTGAACGGGAGCGACACGGTCTGCTTGTCCCATGTGCCCTGGCCAGGCGTGGTGGCCGTCAACAGCGTGCAAGTCGTGCCGTCATAGGCCATCATGCGGTACACATCGCCCTGATTGACCACCTTCATGGCCCTCATGCCGGCTGCATTGTCGGGCAGGTCGCGACGCCACGACAGGGGCCACACGAGCGAGTCGGGATTGACCTTGTGTACCAGCACCTTCACCTCATAGTCCTTGACCTGGGTCAAGTCGGCCGAGGTCACCGTGAGCACCGTCTTGCCAGTGAAGTCGAGGCTCTTGGTCATCGAGGTGGTATAGTTGATGGTCGTGTCGGCCTGCTCAGTGGCACCGGTAATCTTGAATACGGCAGAATTTACAGTATTGAGAAACTCGACCGTCACCTTCAATGCAGTGATGTCGGTGCCCACGGGCAGGGAGTCGGCATTATAGATCAAGCCGTTGTCATAGTCGATCGTGAAATGGACCGAGTCCAGGCTGGCAAGCACGTCGGCATCGGCCTGCAGGCCAAATGCCTTGACGAGCGTTGTCTGGGTACTCGTGCTGTAGGTGAAGGTGTCGTCATCGTCGTCGTCGTGATGGTTACACGAGATAAAAACGGGGAGCGACAGCAATAACACAGCCATCGCCAGCACAAGGTATAGCGGATTTCGATTTGTCATTTATTCTTCGTTATCGTTCTTTTATTACAAACGGCAAAATTACAAAAAAATTCGGTCTCACGCTGGATTTTTCTCAATTATAATGTAGTGAGCCGCCTTTTTGGGGGGTAAAGA
>JAFTFA010000169.1 GCA_017449785.1 Muribaculaceae bacterium
AAGCAAGTCCTTGACTCGACGTCAAGGGCTTGTTTTAACTAATTAACCTTCTAATACCATTAACATAAACCTTAAACCTGGAAAATCTGTATTGCCTCACGGCAGATAGATTTTCACAATCTTAAAAACTAATACCATGAAAACCGATGCAAATTTAAAGCCAAAAGTCTTTTTCTGCCTAATTTTTCAACAAAAAAATGCCTGTTTTTAACACAAATTAGCAAAAGTCGGCGAAATTTCATCGAAATAATATAAAAATCCACACAAAAACTACTAACTGAAACCCTGAGCAATATAACGGCGAATGAAACGAATGAAGCGAATGGCATCCGCTGTCAATGATTGATGTTTTGATTATTATGGCCTGACCATTTTGTAATACAGGGAACGCGTTTATATTCCAGTCTTGTTTTACTGAAATTTATAAGAAGTCCTAACTTCATGCCAGTAGCTTTGAGATAGTTATATACTTGAGCATAGTGTTCATCGTTGAATTCTGTCACAGCTTTTAATTCTACAATAATCTTACTATAGCAGACAAAGTCGGGTCTGAACACTTTATCAAGTTGTTTCCCTTTATATGTTACGACAAAACACTTCTCACGTTCGAAAGGAATGCCTCGTAACTTAAATTCCTCTTCAATAGCTTCTTGATATATAGGCTCGGTGAAACCGCATCCTATGATCCTATGAACGTCAAGTGCTGCGCCAATAATATTATATGATTCTTGAGAATAGATGATTCTATCTGTAAGGGAAGCCATTATAATCTCAAATTCTTATAATTAAATTGATGAGCTCCATAATAATTCAGGCTAAATCTCAGCAGCGGATGCCATTCGTTTCATTCGTTCCATTCGCCGTTGAAAAAAAGCCGTGTTTATTCAGTTTTGTCGTTCTCGGTGAAGGCGTTCCAGCCCTGGGCGCGGATTTCCAGTTCCTGGTCATCGCGGGTGACCATATAGGCTCCCATGTCGGGCTTGGTGATGCGGCCGATGAGTCGCGCGGTCTTCATGCGCGCCACCTTGTCATGGTCGGCCAGGGGAACGGTGAAAAGCAGCTCGTAGTCCTCGCCGCCGTTCATGGCAGCCGTCACGAGGTTCATGTTCAGTTCCTCGGCCATCAGTGCCGTCTCATAGTCGATGGGGATGCGGTCCTCATAGACGCGGCAGCCCACGCCCGAATCCTTGCAGATGTGCAGCAGTTCGCTCGACAGGCCGTCGCTGACGTCCATCATCGCCGTGGGGCGGATGCCCAGTTCCCTGAGCTCGGCAATGACGTCACGGCGTGCCTCGGGTTTGAGCTGTCGCTCGATGATGTATTCCTTGCCCGAGAAGTCGGGCTGGAAGTCCTTGTCCTTCATCTGGGCGCTCACCTGCCGCTCTCGCTCCAGCAGTTGCAGCCCCATGTAAGCCGCCCCCAGGTTGCCGCTCACGCAGATCAGGTCGGTGTCCCGCGCCCCGGTGCGATAGACGATGTCGTCCTTGGCGGCCTCGCCCAGGCATGTGACGCTGATGATCAGTCCCGTGACCGACGCGCTCGTGTCGCCCCCGACGAGGTCCACGCCATAGTGCTCACAGGCGATGCGCATGCCCTCATACAGCTGCTCGATGTGCTCCAGCGTGAACCGCTTGCTGATGCCCAGCGACACTGTCACCTGGCGCGGCGTGCCGTTCATGGCATACACGTCGCTCAGGTTCACCACGATGGCCTTGTAGCCCAGGTGCATCAGCGGCACATAGGTCAAGTCAAAGTGGATGCCCTCGAGCAGCAAGTCGGTCGTGACCAGTGTCTCGCTGTCCTTGCCATAGTTGATGACGGCGCAGTCGTCGCCCACGCCGTGGCGGGTGGACTCGTTGCGCACAGGAAAAGAACGGGTGAGATGCTCAATCAAGCCAAACTCACCCAGCGTAGAAATCTCAGTCTCCTTCATGATGATTCCGGTATTCTTGCTTGGATGTCGGTGTATGCCGCGACTGTGTCGCGGCAATCCCTCCCTGATTACAGTTCCTCAAAGCGGTTGACCATTTCCTGGACAAGCATCGCCATGATGGGCTGGGCGGCGGCGGCAGCCTTCTGCACCTCCTCGTGTGAAGCCTTCTCGACGGCACCCTCAACGCCCAGGTCGGTGATGATCGAGATGCCGAATACCTCGATGTCGCCGTGGCGTGCCACGATGACCTCGGGAACGGTGCTCATGCCGACGGCGTCACCGCCGATGCGCCAGAAGTAGCGATACTCGGCAGGAGTCTCGAACGTGGGACCCTGGGTGCCGACATACACGCCCTCCATCAGCCGGATGCCTTTTTCCTTGGCAATGTCGCGTGCCATCTGGATCAGGCGCGGGCTGTAGGCATCGACCATGGCCGGGAAGCGGGGACCCAGCTCGTTGATGTTCTTGCCGTGCAGCGGATGCTCGGGGAAGACGTTGATGTGGTCGGTAATGATCATCAGGTCACCCACCTTGAACTCGGGATTCATGCCGCCCGAGGCATTGGACACAAACAGCGTCTTGATGCCGATGGCCTTCATCACCCTGACGGGGAAGGTCACCTCCTGCATCGTGTAGCCCTCATAGTAGTGGAAACGGCCCTGCATGGCCATGATGTACTTGTTGCCCAGGGTGCCGAAGATGAGGCGTCCCTTGTGGCCCTCGACGGTCGAGACGGGGAAATTGGGTACCTCGCCGTAAGGAATCTCGATCTCGATATTGATGTGGTCCACCACGGCACCCAGTCCGGTGCCCAGGATGATGGCGGTCTTGGGCAGCTTGCCGTTGACGCGCTGCTTGATGAAGTCGCTGGTCTCTTGAATACGGTCCAGCCAGTTAATCTCGTTTGCCATAAGTATTTAGTCCTTTCTTTCTTTATTGATTGTCGTCGTTCATTGTTGTCAGGTTGGCCTCTTCTTCCTGCTTGTCAATGTTCATCACCAGCTCACTGACAAAGTCGCTCCCCTCCATCTCGAGAAATCCCACACGCATGGGGATGTAGTAGATGCAGCTGCGCTTGGCAGGCGGGAAGTAGGGGTTGTTCATGATGCGCACGGCATCTTTCTCGGTCGTGATGATGTACTTGTGGGTGCCGGTCAACTTCTTGAAGACCTTGAAGATGTCCACAAAGTCACGCCTGGTGAAGTAGTGGTGGTCGTCGAAGTGCATCACCTTGACCTTGGCTGCAAATTGACGCAGGTAACGCACCAGCGGCATGGGCGTTGCGATGCCGGTGAGGCACAGTATGGCGTCGTCCTGGTGGAGCCATTGCAGCGAGGTGAGCTGCTGTGATTGGGTGGGGAATACCGGTACAGGGTCGGCATAGCGGATGGTGCTGAAGTAGGTCTTCTGGTAACTCAACAGATTCAGCCGCTGCTTGATCATCCTGATGTCCATTGGCGTGATGCCGATGGGGCACTTGGTCACGACCACCATGTCACAGCGCGACACGCTCGACACGGGCTCACGCAACTGTCCCAGAGGCATCAACTTGTCCTCGAAGGGCAGACGGTTGTAATCCAGCAGCAAGATATTGACCTTGGGCTTCACATAGCGGTGCTGGAATCCGTCGTCGAGCAGGATGAGGTTGATCTTGTCGTCGATGCGCTGCAGCTCGTTGATGCCCTTGCGCCGGCTCTCACACACGGCCAGCGTGATCAGCCCGTTGAACTTGCGGTAGATCTGGTAAGGCTCGTCGCCGATGTCGCGTGGTGTCGTGTTGTCGCTGGCCAGGATGAACCCCTTGGTCTTGCGCTTGTAGCCGCGGCTGAGCACGGCCACGTGATAGCGGCGGTACAGGGCCTGGATGATGTATTCCACATGAGGCGTCTTGCCGGTGCCGCCCACGGTGATGTTGCCCACCGAGACTACCGGGATGTCAAATTCCTCCTGTGGCAGCAATCCGAAGTCGAATGCCTTGTTGCGCAGCCACACGCCGGCACCATATCCCCACGAGAATGGCGTCAGCAGCGCGTCCACGACCGATTTGCGTTGTTCCTTGTTCAATATTTTAGACAAGTCAAAGTTCATGATCAGGCTTTGCCGTTAATGCTCAATAACTTATAAAATATCAATTAAAAATCAATGTTCACTACTTGTTGTCAAAACTGGATTTCCTCGACAGGCATCAGGCACAGAATGTGGTCGCGGCCCAAGATGGTCATGAACTGCTTGTGCCAGTCATAGAGCAGCCCCATCTCGCCCTGCAGGCGTGACTCGTAGCGGGTGACCATGTACTTGTCAAGTATCGACATGAACGGGTCCTCGATGGCAGGGTAGTTCTGGGTCTTGTAGTCCTTGCCCAGTTTTGCCTTGCCGGCTACCCATGCTACTGCCTCACGGATGCCGCCGAACTCGTCCACCAGGCCGATCTGCTTAGCCGTGATGCCGTCCCACACACGACCCTCGGCAATCTGCTTGATCGAGTCCTGGGTGACGTGGCGGCCGTCGGCACAGCGCTTGGTGAACAGCTCATAGCCCTGGTTCACCATGTTCTGCATGGCTGCCAGCTGGGCGGGAGTCATTTTCTTGCCTATGGTGCCCATGTCGGCATTCTCATTGGTCTTGACCGATGCCATGTGTACGCCCAGCTTGTTCTCGATCAGTTCTGAGGCATTGGGAATGACACCGAAGATCCCGATCGATCCCGTAATGGTCGTGCGCTCGGCAAAGATGCGGTCGGCACAGCACGAGATGTAGTAACCGCCCGATGCGGCATAGTCACCCATCGACACGGCCACGGGCTTGCCTGCAGCCTTGAAGTCCATGACGGCCTTCCAGATCTGCTCGCTGCCGAATGCGCTGCCGCCCGGCGAATTGACTCTGAGCACCATGCCCTTGACGTTATCATCGTCCATGAGGTCGTGGATGGTCTCGCTCAGTTTCTCGCTGTTGATGCCTTCATCGGTCGAGCCCATGCTGGGGGTGCCGTCAATCTCGCCGACGGCATAGACCACGGCGATGTGGTCACCGAGGACTGCTTCCTCCAGATCGGATGCCAGGTCCTCGGGGCTGACAAAGTTCAGGTCGTCCTTCTTGTCCACCTCGGTGCGTGAGCGCAGGATGTTGTCCATCTCGGCACGGTAGGCCAGCTTGTCCACCAGCTTGTTCTTGATGAGCTCACCGGGCTGCATGGTCATGACGACGCTGTCGCACAGTGAGTTCAGTGCGTCATACTGCACCTTGCGGTCGGCAGCGATGCTGTCGAGCATCTCTTTCCAGATGGTGCCCAGGTAGTGCTCCTGCTGCAAGCGGTTGGCCTCGCTCATGTCCTCGAGCATATAGGGCTCGACGGCGCTCTTGAAGGAGCCCACGCGGACAACCTGCATCTCGACGCCCACCTTGTCGAGCAGTTTCTTCATGTAGGGGGTCACCGATGCCATGCCGTGCAGGTCAACGGCACCGACGGGATTGAGGTAGATACTGTCGGCAACGCTGGCCAGGTAATAGTCAGCCTGGTTGATTCCCTCGTAGCCGTAGGCCACAATCCACTTTTTGCTCTTCTTGAATTCCTTCAACGCGCGGCGCAGGGTCTTCAATGTTGCCGGAGCGGCACTCACGCCGTTGCACTCGATGTAGATGCCGTCCACCTTGTCGTCGTCGGCAGCGTTCTCGATGGCCGACAACACGGTGTTCAGTCCCAGGCTGGTGGGCATGCCGTCGCCCGACAAGATTGACATCATGTCCATGGGGTCATCGCCGCCACGCTCGCTGATGCTGGTCCCCAAGTCAAGTTTCAGGATAGAGTGCTTGGTGACAGAGACGCTTTTCTTGCCGCTCATGCTGCCCATCGTCCCCATGATGGCAAAACTCATGATCATGGCAGCGACCATGAAGAACATGAATGCCAGGAATGCGCCCACAAACGAGCCACACACGATAAGGATAAATTTCTTCATCATAACAATATAGTATTTTGGTTTTGTTATTCTAACGTGTTTAATTTCAAACCATTGCTCGTGCCGTCCCGACAGGCGGGAACGCGGCACTTTTTCTCTAACCTACAAAGGTAACGTATTTTTCCCGACAAACAAATATTTTCTTCGCAAAAAACTGAAAAAACACGTCAGAATGAGCCGTCCTCAAGCGCATTTTGCACGGGAGGACGGCTCAACCGATGGGTCCGTTGTGTTGCCTGTCACTTGTCGATGGCCTCGACAAAGTCCTGCGGGAGAATGATATTGGGGATGTCAAGGGCGC
The DNA here is from genome assembly GCA_017449785.1 of Muribaculaceae bacterium. Classification (GTDB taxonomy): domain Bacteria; phylum Bacteroidota; class Bacteroidia; order Bacteroidales; family Muribaculaceae; genus Sodaliphilus. The sequence goes on from JAFTFA010000169.1 coordinate 6,191, forward strand.
GTGAGAACAGCGGGGCAATCTCTTCGGTGGCAAAACCGGCAATGCCGCAGCCGATGCGCGTCACCAGGAACTTGTACTCGCCGTGGTCGCTGGCAAAGTCGATAAACTCGTCCACATAGGGCTGGATGGTTTCCACGCCGCCCTGCATGGTCGGGATAGCGTAGCACTGTCCTTGCAGGCCCGTACCCTGGCCCATGATCGCGCCGAATTGAAGCACCGCAATGCGCGCAGCGCCGCCTGCATGGGCACCGGCAAGGTTGCTGCCGAAGACAAAAATCTCATTCTCTTTCAAATGGGTAATGAAATCGGGGGTGTACTCTCTGTTATACATGTGCTATAGATATTATGTGGTAACTTGTTGATTGTCATTACTGATGTATGCATCCTTTTTATGGCTGCTGTAGTACCGGCTGGCCCAAACGGCAAGCGCGATGCTGACCACGGCACTGGCCACGGCGAGCCAGGGGAAACCGCCATCGGCAGGAATGCCCAGGCTGTCCCCGAAGTCCTTGGGCACGATGCCCTTGCCCGCCAGGAAGCTGAACAGGACTACGGTGCTGTTGTTCAGCGTGTGGGCGATAATGGGAACCCACAGGCTGCGTGTCCACACCAGCAGGTAGCCCAGCCACAAGCCCAGCACAACACGCGGGATGAAACCGTAGAACTCCATGTGGAAAGCGCTGAAGATGATGGCCACAATCCACACGACCGCATGGGTGCCCATGCGGCTGTCCTGCATCGTGCGCAACATGGCTCCGCGAAAGAGCATCTCCTCGCTCAAGCCGGCCATGAAGCCGACGACAAAGAGGCAGACAATCAACTCACCGATGGTGTGGATGTCGAGCAGCTCATCAGTAATGTCGGCCGCAGCATCCTCGCTGGCGCGCATCCATTGCTCGATGCCGCTCATCGATGGCGGCAGCTTCATCGCTTCATTGAAGTGGACCAGCCAGTTCATGGCGGGCATCGACAGCACGGCAAAGGCCACGACAAGCAGCAGTGCCGTCCAGCTCGGGGCGCGGTCCATGCCCATGGCGTGCCACGGCCGGCGGTAGAAGATGTACATCGCCGCCACGGCAGGAACGATGAATGCCAGCACGTCCTGTGCGGTAATCATCATCTTGATGCTCATCGCATCGGTCAGCGCAAATATCAGCGAAGCAACGATTAATCCGGCGCCCATCAGGAACAATAGCACGAGCAGCCGCAATCCCAGTTTCATGTTTGAACGTCTCTCCATCATCATTTTTTTGTGTTTTTTTGTTTGCAAAATTAAACAAAAATCAAATTCCGTCGTCTAAAAGGCGAACATTAATCTTTTAAACCTCTACAGACGATGAAGAAAATACTACTCACGCTCAGTGCGATTATGATGATGGGAGTCTGTGCCCAGGCGCAGTCCATCCCTGATGAGGTCGAAATCGTGACCGACGAGAACGTCGAACTTGAAATAATAACGCCCGCCGAGCCCGTCCAGGAGACCGAGCAGGATATTAAGGAACGCGAGAAACGGCTCCGCGAGCTCAATGACGACTTGGGCTATGCCAAGGCGGTCAATTCCCTGCGCCGTGGCTACTTTGTGCTCGTTGCCGACAATGTCCAGATCGGCAGCATGGGCTACCGCCACTATGACATCAACGGTGTTTCCAACTTTGTGCTCGTCCAGGACCAAGACGGCATCATCCAGTTTGCCCTCAATACCGGCAACCCCGGTGTCAACGGCTTGGGCGGATGGACAGGCAAGGGCCGCGTGCGTGACATGCGCGTCAACTATGCCGACAATGGCGATGTGTTCGTTCAGTACCATCTCATCAGCGGCCAGGTCAGTGCCCTGGTGTCCATCACCCTGTTCCACAACACCAAGCGGGCCGTGGCTCGCGTTACAGGCGGCACCGAGATCACCATGTATGGTGAGATTCTCCCGTACCGCGACAAGAAACATCGTTAAGTAAATGATTGAGTATGAATTGAATTTTATAAACGGTAATAGATGATCGCTCACCCTTGGGTGGGCAAACAAGCCGGACGCCCCGCCAGAGTCACAAGTATAATAGATGTGACCGGCGGGGCGTTTAGTTGTTCAGCGTTTCCCTTTATAGGGCTAGAAGTCGAGGCGGAGGCGTTCCAGCAGTTCGCGCTTCACGATGCGGTAGTGAGGGGAATAGGCAGCACGGTATTCGGGCGAGTGGCTGACGGCATATTTCCCCTGGGACAGCACCTGCTCGATAAATTGCCGGTCCAGGTCATAGTGGGGCAGGGTAGTGCCCATGCTGTCAATGCGTTCGGCGATGATGTGCCACTGCTCTGTCCACTGTTCGACGGTGGGACGCGCGGGATCATTGGCGCTGGCGATGAAGGCATCCAGCAACTCGTCGGCGCCGATGCGGCCCTCGATGACGGCACGCAGGTTCACGCGGACGTAATTGCCGTTCATCCCGCAGGGCTCGCAATACCAGGCTGGCAGGTCCTCGATGGCCGTGGTTGCCAGTTCCTGGTCGAGGTAGCGCTTGACGGTGGCTGTGTCGCCCACGAGGTGCTCGGCACCCATGTAGTCCTGGAAGCATGACTTGTAGATGTCGAGCAACCGGGCCTCGGGGTACTGCTGGAGCATTGACTTGACAAAGCCCTCCACATCCTGGCCCCATGCCATGGCCGTGCAGCATGCAGCCAACAATATTGCACTCATGATTTTCTTCATTGTCAAGTAGTTGTGATTGTTCTGTTTATTGCAGCATGTCGAGGAATTCGTCCTCATTGAATATCTGTATGCCCAGTTTGCGGGCTTTTTCTAGCTTTGCGGGGCCCATGTTCTCACCGGCGAGGATGAAGCTTGTTGCCCCCGAGATGCTTCCCACGTTCTTGCCGCCGTTCTGCTCGATCATCGCCTTGTACTCCTCGCGAGAATGCTTGGCAAACACGCCGCTGATGACGATTTTCTTGCCGGCAAGTTTGTCGGTCTGGCCTGCGGTTTCTTCCTCGGTGAGCGCCAGTTGCAGCCCGGCGGCACGCAGTCGCTCGACAATGGTGCGGTTGCGCTCCTCGGCAAAGAATTCGACGATCGACTGGGCAATCTTGGGGCCGATCTCGGGGATGGCGGCCAGTTGCTCGGCTGGCATCGCCATCAGTGTGTCGATGTCGCGGGTGTGGCGGGCCAGCACTTTGCCCGTCGTCTCGCCCACAAAGGGGATCGACAGTGCAAAGATGACCCTGGCAAACGGTACACTGCGGCTGGCTTCCACGCCACGCAGGATGCGCTGGGCACTCTTTTCCTGGAAACGGTCGAGTGCGACCAGTTTTTCTTGGGTCAGGTCATATAGGTCGGCCACGTCATTGACCAGGCCGCTCTTGTTGAGGATGACCGCCACTTCCTCGCCGATGCCGTCGATGTCCATCGCGTGGCGGCCCACGAAGTGCTCAATGCGGCCACAGATCTGCGGCCCGCAGCCCCACTTGTTGGGGCACACCCATGCCGCCTCGCCCTCGATGCGTTGCAAGGGCGTGCCACAGGCCGGACAGTAAGTGACAAAGGCGATGGGCTGGCTGCCGCCCTCGCGCCGCTTCTCGTCAACGCCCACGATCTTGGGAATGATTTCGCCGCCCTTCTCGACATAGAGCATGTCTCCCTCGTGGATGTCTAGTTGACTGATGATGTCGGCATTATGCAGCGACGCGCGCTTGACAATGGTGCCGCTCAACAGCACGGGGTCAAGGTTGGCCACGGGAGTGATGACCCCAGTGCGGCCCACTTCGAAGGACACAAACTGTAACTTGGTGCATTCCCGCTCGGGGGCAAACTTGTAGGCTATGGCCCATCGCGGTGACTTGGCTGTGGCTCCCAGGTTGAGCTGCTGGCGCAGGGAGTTGATCTTGAACACGAGACCGTCGGTAGCGACGGGCAGTTTCTTGCGTTCCAGGTCCCAGTGGCCGATAAAGTCCTTCACGGCATCGATGCTGGGCAGGATGGACATTTCGCCTGTCTTGAATCCCCATCGCTTGAGAGCCATGATGCTGTCGTAGTGGGTCTCAAAGGGCAGGCCCTCGCCCAGCAGGAAGTAGAAGATGGCATCCAGGCCGCGCCGGGCCACCTCGGCACTGTTCTGCAGCTTGAGGGTGCCGGCGGCGGCATTGCGCGGGTTGGCAAACAGCGGCTCCTCGTTGAACTGGCGCTCGGCATTGAGCTTCTCAAAGCTCACCCACGGCAACAGGATTTCGCCGCGCACCTCAAATTTCTCGGGCAAGTCAAGGAAACCCTTGATTTCCAGCGGAACGCTCTTGATGGTGATGACATTGGCCGTCACGTCGTCGCCCTGCACGCCATCGCCGCGCGTGACAGCACGCACCAGCCGCCCGTGCTCATAGGTCACCGAGATGGATGTGCCGTCATACTTCATCTCGCCTACAATCTCGCTCGACTCGCCGCCCAGGCCGTCCTGGGCGCGGCGCAGGAAGTCCTGCACCTCCTCGATGCTGTAGCTGTTGGACAGCGACATCATGGGACGCTCGTGGCGCACCTGGGTGAAGCCCTTGCTGATGTCGCTGCCGACGCGTTGAGTGGGCGACAACGGATCCTGGTATTGCGGGTAGTCCCGTTCCAGGTCTTGCAATTCGCGCAACAACGCGTCAAACTCCTGGTCGCTCACCGTGGGAGCATTGAGCACATAGTAACTGTGGTTATGGCGGTTGATGATTTCCCGCAATTCCTTGATTCGCTGTTCAAATAGGTCCATCTGCTTGCTGCTTTTTGTGATTTTGGTGCGCTAAATTACAGTTTTTTCTTGAAAAAACCGCTGTGAAGTCGATTTTTTGTTACATTTGCAGTTGATAATCAACATAACCAGTTTTCAGTTGAGAGAATATGAGAAAAATGATTAAATACCTGGTGATGGTAGCCATCCTGGCCGTTATCGCTATGTCTGCCTCGGGATGCATGCGCCGGGAATACTTGATGTTTGAGGATGGGGATTTTGACGGCATTGAGTTTTCTGACTACGACCTGATGCACAATGCCGAGCTCGAGATGGACGATGTCGATCGTGAGTGAGGCTTCCGGCGCTCTGATGGCCGCCCTTGTAATACTTTTGTCAATTTAAAAAATATTAACAGGGTGGTATGCCTTGACGGTAAATGAGTTAGATGCTTTGATTTTGTTCAGAAAGCCACTTTTTGCCATCTTTTTAACATTTTGTTAAAGATTATTTTTATATATTTGCAGCCAATTATAAAATAATGTCGCCGTCAGATTGCCTATCGGTGACAGATAACGAAACCAGAAATATATCTATGAATTTATTACAGAGCAAGTTAGCGCGATATGATGAACCGCAGAAGGCCAAGGCCGCGGGCATCTATCCCTACTTTCGCGCCATCTCAAGCGAGCAAGACACCGAGGTCATCATGAATGGCAAGCGTGTCCTCATGTTCGGTTCCAACTGCTACTCGGGATTGGTCAATGACGAGCGCATCAAGCAGGCTGCCGTCGAGGCAACCCAAAAATATGGCACGGGTTGCGCCGGTTCACCCTTCTTGAACGGCACTCTTGACCTTCACAAGGAACTGGAACGCAAGCTCGCCGACTATGAGGGTAAAGAGGACGCGATGATCTACAGCACGGGCTTCGGTGTGAACCTGGGTGTCATCTCCACGCTCACCGGCCGTGAGGACTATATCCTGTGGGACGAACAAGATCACGCCTCCATCATCGAGGGCCGTCGCTTGTCGTTCTCCAATTCTCTCAAATACAAGCACAACGACATGGCTTCGCTCGAGGCCCAGTTGAAGAAGTGTGAGCCCGACCGCGTCAAGCTCATTGTCACCGACGGCGTCTTCTCGATGGAGGGCGACGTGTGCAAGCTCCCCGACATCGTCGACCTGGCCCACAAGTATAATGCCAGCATCATGGTCGATGAGGCCCACGGCATCGGCGTCTTCGGAGAGGGCGGCCGCGGCGTGTGCGACCACTTCGGCCTGCGTGACGAGGTGGACCTGATCATGGGCACATTCTCCAAGTCGTTTGCCTCGCTGGGTGGTTTTATCGCTACCAGCAAGATCATCACCAACTACCTGCGCCACCACTCGCGCAGCTACATCTTCACCGCCAGCATCACTCCGGCATCTACAGCCGCCGCGATGAAGGCCATCGACATCCTCATCAGTGAGCCCGAGCGCCAGGAACACCTGTGGACACTCACTCGCGAGGCACTGCAGGGATTCCGTGAGATGGGATTTGAAATCGGTCATACCGAGACGCCCATCATCCCCCTCTTCATCCGCGACAACAACAAGACATTCGCCATCACGCGCGACCTCTTGAACGAGGGCATCTTTGTCAATCCCGTCGTATCGCCTGCCGTGGCACCCAACGACACACTCATCCGCTTCAGCCTCATGGCAACGCACACCCACGAGCAAGTGTCCTTCGCCCTTGAGAAAATCCAGAAGGTATTCCGCTCCTACGGCCTCGTGCCCTGATAGAGTGTAGATACATCTATTTGATATTATATAAAACGAAGAAACCATGCCGTCCAGACATGGTTTCTTCGTTTTATAACCGTGATGAGGCCCAATTTTGGATACTTTCTTGAAAAAAAATCACAAAAACATTTGCCCGTTGAAATTGTATTAGTAATTTCGCATCATCAATAAAAAGACACAATAACGCTTAATCAAATATTATGGTTTACAAATTTGTCATTGTATCAGACGAGGCCGATAACTTCAAGTTGCAGATTGCCATCGATAGCACTGCGACCTTCATGCAGTTGCGCAACATCATCCTGGATTCTGCCGGTTACTCCAAGGAGCAGATGGACTCTTTCTACATCTGCGATGACGAGTGGAACAGGGAAAAGGAAGTCACCTGCATGGACATGGGCACCGATACCGACGAGGACATCTGGATCATGGACGACACCCAGCTCGATGAGTTGCTCGAGGACGAGGGACAGCGCCTGAAGTTCGTCTTTGACTACATGACCGAGCGTTTCTTCAAGGTAAAGCTCAAGGAAGTCATCCCCGGCAAGAGCCTGCACGACCCCCTGTGCGAGAGCAAGATCGGCAATCCCCCCGTCGAGACAGTCGATATCTCCGACATCATCACCATCCCCAAGATACCCGATGCCAGCAACATCGAGGCCATCGACGAGAGCGAGTTCTACGGTGATCAGGAATACAACGAGGACGAGATCTCCGACTTCGACGAGATGGACAGCCTCGACAGTGACAACTACAAGTTCTGACGACCGATTGTCGCCGCAAGTGCCGAAAAATTGACCGATTCTTTTGTCCCCTCGATAAAAATAATTACTTTTGTGGCCGTAAAACAGACGCATTATATTTTATATACTGTATAGGACATGAAAAAATTGGTATATGTCTTTGGCGTTTTACTCGCCACATCGATGTTCTCCTGTGTCAAGGGTCAGCAAGAGAACCCTGCTGCCAACCCCGAGGACACGACCAAGCGAGAAGTTGTTGACAGCGCACTGGAACAGGTGACAGGCGTTGCTATCGACGGGGCCATGAACAGCATCTCGCTCCTGGTGGGTGACGATACCGTTTACTTTGATTATCCCGACCTCGAGAGCGACCACAAGGCCTCATGGGACATCAACGACACCGTGACCGTCCGTTACTATGTGACCCAGAGCGGCGATAGCGTCACCGATGTCATCAACGACACCGAGGCCTGATCCCTCCAGGCCGCCAAGCAACGAATGAACCAAGCCGCTGCCCGTCAGCGCAGCCGGCGACCAACAATATTGCGGTAGTAGCTCAGTTGGTAGAGCATCAGCTTCCCAAGCTGAGGGCCGCGGGTCCGAGTCCCGTCTACCGCTCAAATCTGTAAAAGTGATGATTGTCAAGATGTTAGGGCTTGATAATCATCACTTTTTTTAGTTTAAAGATAAAGACTTGAGGCTCCTAAAAATTGCATTTTGGGAGTAATTTGCAACAAATTTCAAGTCTTCTGGGCAATATTGACGAGCAAGTACACGAGCAAGTTTACGAGTCGATTAGACCTTGAAGAAATGAGAGCACAATTTATCACGTTTTCTTTTCTTCGGCAAGATGTAGCAATGCCATGAAGATCTCCATGTCTCTCTTTTTTAAAAGCTCATTTTTGAATAAATAGACAATGGAAGCAACTACTGCTTTGATCAGGAATG
>JAFTFA010000012.1 GCA_017449785.1 Muribaculaceae bacterium
CTGCCTGCTCAAAGGTCTTGGGGCCCAGCTTGGGCAACTTCAACAGCTGCTGGCGCGAGGTGAAATGGCCGTTGGCGGCACGGTAATCGACGATGTTCTGGGCCAGGGTTGGACCCAGGCCGGCGATATAGGTGAGCAACTCCTTGGAAGCGGTATTGACATTCACACCGACGCTGTTCACACAGCTCTGCACCGTGAAGTCAAGTGCCTCCTTGAGCCTCGTCTGATCCACATCGTGCTGGTACTGGCCGACACCGATGGACTTGGGGTCGATTTTCACCAGTTCGGCCAGCGGGTCGAGCAAGCGGCGACCGATGGAGACGGCACCGCGCACGGTCACGTCCTTGTCAGGGAACTCGTCGCGGGCAATCTTGCTGGCGCTGTAGATCGAGGCACCGTTCTCGCTCACGACAAAGACGTCGATGGGACGGCGGTAGCGGATGCGCTTCAAGAAACGCTCCGTCTCGCGGCTAGCCGTGCCATTGCCCAGGGCGATGGCGTCGATCTTGTAGGCCTCGGTGAGCGAGTGTATCTTCTTGGTCGCCCCCTCGATGTCGTTGTGGGGGGCGGTGGGGTAGATGACGTCGTGGTACAGCAGGTTGCCCTGCTCGTCCAGGCAGACGATCTTGCAGCCCGTGCGGAATCCCGGGTCAACAGCGAGCACGCGCTTGCGGCCCAGGGGAGGGGCAAACAGCAACTGGCGGACGTTGAGGGCAAACGTCTCGATGGCCTCGTCGTCGGCCTTCTCCTTGGCCGCGGCGGCAAATTCCGTCTCGATAGACGGCTTGACCAGACGCTTGAAGCTGTCCTCGGCAGCCTCCTCGACAAGCTGGGCGGCCTCGCCGTTGCCCTTGACGACGATGCGGGCGATGTTGTCGAGCGTGCGCTCATCGTTGATCTCGATGCCCACCTTGAGAAATCCCTCCTTCTCACCGCGGCGGATGGCCAGCAGCTGGTGGGAGGAGATGCGCTTCAACGGAGCCGAGAAGTCATAGTAGTTCTCATAGTTGCGGCCCTCGATTTCCTTGCCCTTGACAAAGTGGGACACCAGGCGGGCATCATACTTGAAACCGCGACGGACGGCACCGCGGACGGCCTCGTTCTCGCTGACCCACTCGGCGATGATGTCCTGGGCCCCGGTGATGGCGGCGTCGGTGTCGGGCACCTTGTCACCATCGACAAACTGCCGCGCGCGCTGCTCGATGTCGCCGCCGCGCTGTGACATGATGATGCGGGCCAGCGGTTCGAGTCCCAGCTGGCGGGCAGCCTCGGCGCGGGTTTTGCGCTTGGGCTTGAAGGGCAGGTAGATGTCCTCCAGTGTTGTGGCATCCCAGCAGTTGTTGATGCGATCGGCCAGTTCGGGCGTGAGTTTGTCCTGTGCCTCGATGGTCTTGAGGATGGTGGCGCGACGCTTCTCGAGTTCGCGGTAATAGCGCAACCGCTGGTCGATGGACTGGATGGAGAAGTCGTCGAGGTTGCCGGTCACCTCCTTGCGGTAACGGCTGATGAAGGGGATGGTCGCGCCGTCGTCGAGCAGATTGACGGTTCCTGCCACTTGGTTGATGGGTATGTTGAGCTCTTGGGAGATGAGCGTCGAGAGTTTGTCGGCCATTGTTTATTTTAGTTTTTAGTTTTTTGTTTTTTGTTTTATGTCCTTAGTTTTTTTTGGGTGTGGATTTCTTTTTCTTGAGGGTGATGACGGTGATCTCGGGGGTGGCGCCGATGCGCATGGGTGGTCCCACCATGCCCGTGCCGATGTTCACATACAGGTAGCGGCTGCCCTCACGGTAGGTCCCGCCCCACTCGTGGTAACGCAGGCTGGCGGGTGACCACCGCCAGTTGCCCAGAGCGATCATGAACTGGAAGGCGTGGGTGTGGCCCGAGAGCATCAGGTCGATGTTGCTGTTGGTGAGCGTGTTGGCCCGCCAGGCGTAGGGATTGTGCTGCAGCAGCACCTTGAAGTGGCCGTCGTTCAGGCCGTTGTAGGCCCTGACCAGGTTGCCGCGTTTCTCGCCGGGGCGGTCGCCGTAGTTCTCGGTGCCGATGACCACTATCTGGTCCTGGCCGCGCTTGATGGTGACATGGTCATCGTTGAGCAACCGCCAGCCGACGGCCTGTTGCAAGTCGCACAGGGCCTTGCGGTCGGCGAGTTTGGCGCGCTCGTCGTCCCAGGTCACGTAGTTGTCATAGTCGTGGTTGCCGAGAACCGACAGCACGCCGTCGGTCGCGTGGAGCCTGGCGAGCAGGTCGCGGTAGGGGAGGGCCTCGTTGGTCTCGCGGCTCACCAGATCGCCGGTGAAGCAGATGAGGTCGGGATGCAGGGCGTTGATGGCGTTGATCTGCCGCTCGACGATGGCCGTGCGGCCGTCATAGGTGCCCAGGTGGGCGTCGCTCCATTGCACGATGCGGTAGCCATCAAAGGCGTCGGGCAGCCGGTCAAATTCCAGTTCGACCTCATTGACCTGGATTTTGCCTGGCGTGACGATGGCGCCCCACCACATCACGCCGAACACCAGTGCGGCGACGACAAAGGCCGATAGGGCGGCCCAGCGGCGCTTCAACGACCGTGCGATGCCATAGACCAGCATACCCAAGGCCTTGGGCGCAAGGATGGCAAAGAAAGTGTAGAGCATGTACTGGCAGGAGACAAAGGTGTGGTTGGCCGTCGAGGCGCTCGACAAGGGCATCACGCCGATGGCGATGACCAGTGCGGCGGACAGCAACGCCAGCAGGGCGTTGAAGCGCATCGTCCAGCGGTAGCCGTTGTGGCTCAGCCGCCGGCAGATGTAAACATCCATGGCGATGCACAGCACCGCCATGATGATGAGTCCTAGCCAGTGAATCTTCATTGTCAGGTGATGGGTGTTAGGGACTTTAAGGTCGTTAAGGTCCTTTTTAAAGAGCTCTTGATTCCCGGGGTTACTTGGTGGCCTCGAGGAAGTTGGTGAGCGGGTTGCTGTACATCTGCAACATCTTGTTGTACATGTAGAAGCGGTCGGCCTCGCTCAACTTCATGCCCTCGGTCTTGTCGATCTGGGACGAGAGGTACTTCTCGAACGCCTCGCGCTCCTCCTGGCTGTATTTGTCGGCAAAGTGCTTGTCGTCGAACAGGATGTCGTGGGCGATGTAGTTGGTCTTGAATATCTTGTAGTTCTGGTGGATGGCGTGGTCGATGATGGCGCACACGCGGTCCACAACCAGGAACTTGTCCAGACCCTCGGGAATGTTGTCCAGCTCCTCGTTGATGCAGGGCGTGAAGGCGTAGTGCACCTCGCCCTTGTGCCCGGTGATGCCGGTCTTCATGCTGATGAGGTCATCCTCGGGTGCCTTGCGCCAGTTGGGATTCTTGCTCTTGCACAGGAACTCCTTGGCCTTGAGGTAGTCGTTGGGGTCATACTCATAGCTCAACGAGATGGGAGCGATGTTGAGCTCCTTGAGGCTCTCGATGAAGGACTTGTCCCGGTTGCCATAGGCCAGCATTTTGATGAGGCTCTCTTGGGTGCGGTCGTTGCTGTCCTTGCAGCGTCCCTCGCGCTGGGCGATCCACAGCGAGGCGTGCTTCTGCTGCACGGCAAAGTGCATGTATCCCGACAGCTGCACGGCGGCGGTGAGCGTCTGGATGCGGCCCAGGTTGCGCTTGACGATGAAGCTCTTGTTCATGCGCACGAGCTTGGTGATCCAGTCATAGATGAGCAGGTTGTTGCCGATGGCAATCTCGCAGGCGTCGCGGCCGCCCTTGATGAGCAGGTAGCTCAGTTGGGCCGAGTCGAGGACGATGTCGCGGTGGTTGGTGACAAAGGTGTAGGGCATCTCCTTGTCGAGGTTCTCGATGCCGCTGGTTGTGAGCGTCGTGCCCGTCTTGGCCATCAGTCCCTCGATGAAAGGCTTCATCACCTTGACCTGGAACTCATGCTTGGAGTTGATGCCCAGCAGCACATGCTTTAACTCGGAGTACTTGTAGTTGGGCAAAGCCATGCTGACGATGTTCTGGAAACCGGGCTCCTGCACCAGGATGGTCATCGCCGTCTGGAAATCCTTGTCAGGAATCGGGCAGATGTCCTGATATTCCACTGGAATGGGTATGTTCTCGTTCTCTATCATAGTGGTTTGAGTGATTTAATGGAGACGCATGGCGCCCCACAGGTTTATTGTCTATTTCTCAACCCACAAAGATAGTGCAAGTCGAGCGAAATGCCAAATAATTTTTTACTTAAGTTTCGCAAGTAGATAACTTGCTCACTAGTTAATGTTTAAGGGTTGAAGTTTAATGATTTGTCGCTTGAAAATCTGAGAAATTTCCAGCAAAAACCTTAATCTGACATTTCAAAAGGCATCTTTAACCATTAACCTTTATCCTTTAACCTCAAGTTTTTAAAGTGGCGCAGCTACTTTAGGAACTTGAATTTTTTAGAATGAATCTGGGCGGGAAAACTGTTGGCGCCGAAATGGGTTAGGGCTTGGTGGCGAGGTTGCGGGCGTAGTCTTCCCACTTGGTGATGAGGGCGGCCATGTCGGCGGGGAGGTCGCTGTCGAAGTCCATCTGCTCGCCGGTCTCGGGGTGGACAAAGCCCAGCGTCTTGGCGTGCAGGGCTTGGCGGGGGCACAGGTCAAAGCAGTTGTGGATGAACTGGGCGTAGCTCGACGAGCGGTTGCCGCGCAGGATCTGATCGCCGCCATAGCGGGCGTCGTTGAACAGCGGGTGGCCGATGTGCTTCATGTGGACGCGTATCTGGTGGGTGCGGCCCGTCTCGAGCTGGCAGCGCACGACGGCCACGTGGGCCAGGTTCTCGACCGTGTGCCAGTGGGTGACGGCGTGCTTGCCCTGATCGCCGTCGGGGAATACCTTCATCAACACGCGGTCGCGGGGGTCACGCCCGATGTTGCCCGTGACGGTGCCGTCCTGCTCTTTCATCTCGCCCCAGACGACGGCGATGTACTGACGCTTGGTGCTCTTCTTGAAGAACTGGGCGCCGAGCGAGGTCTTGGCATTAGGCGTCTTGGCGATGACGAGCAAGCCGCTGGTGTCCTTGTCGATGCGATGCACCAGGCCCAGACGCGGGTCGGTCACGTCATAGTCGGGGTTGTCCTTGAAGTGCCAGGCCAGCGCATTGACCAGCGTGCCGTCGAAGTTGCCGTGCCCGGGGTGAACCACCATGCCGGCGGGCTTGTTGACGACCATGAGGCTCGCGTCCTCATAGACGATGTTCAACGGGATGTCCTGTGCAACGATTTCGCACTCATAGCGGGGACGGTCCATCACGACGCTGATCTCATCGCCGGGATGCACGCGGTAGTTGCTCTTGACGGGACGACCATTGACGCGGATGCATCCAGCCTCGGCAGCGTTCTGGACGCGGTTGCGGCTGGTGCCCTTGATGCGCTCTACCAGGTACTTGTCGATGCGCAGCAACACCTGTCCAGGCTCCACCACATAGTGGTAGTGCTCCCAGAAGTCGCGTCCGTCCTCGGTGAAGTCGGGCTCGCTGTAGTCATATTGAATCTCGTGGCCGCCAGTCTCCAGACCCTCGAGTGGCAACTCATCGTCTAGCACCATGATGCGTCAGTTCTTCTTTTTGTCCTTGTCCGACTTCTTGTCTTGATCTTTTTTCTTGTCTTTGTCGGACTTCTTTTCCTGGTCTTTCCTCTCTTGTGAGGCCTGCTCCTTGCGTTCCTGCTCGGCGCGTGCCTGGGCAGCCTTCAGCTCCTGCTCATAGGTCTCCTGGGCATCCTGGTAGTTGGCCTCGTCGATCGAGTCCATGATAGAGGGATCGATGACCTGCTCGGGGTTGAGGTCCACGATGGAGCCGTCGCCCACGGTGATCTTGATCTGGCTATTGACGCTGACGGGCTTACCGGGTGCCACACTGTGGCCATCGACGGTCACTTGCAGGATGAGTCCACCCATCTCGCTGGGCACGCTGTCCATGACCACGTGCTTGTAGCCCATCGCCTTCAACATGGCCACACCCTGTCGTCCAGGCAGGTCAACCAGCTTGGGCAACGGGATGATGGGGGCGTGGCTGGCATTCACGCTCAGGTAGATGATGCGTATCTTCTTGATGTAGGATTTGGCCTTGGGATCCTGGTCAATGACGGCACCAGGCTTGTAGTTCTCGTAGAAAGTGGTCGAGTCGCTGACCTCCCACCTCAGGCCGGCCTCGTCGAGAATCTCGACAGCCTTCTCAAATGGCATGTTGCGCACATCAGGCACCTGTACCTGCTGGCCGTGGGAGGTGAACACATCGATAAACAGCAGGGCGATGTAGCCCAGCGCCACCAGTGCCAGCACCATCAGTGATGAGTTCACCAGGATGGGATGGCGGTCACGAAAGCGGTCAAATCCGCTCTTATTGTTGTCGTTATTATTGCTCACGGTAATTCAATTGAATGGTTACAACCTGCAAAGGTAATGTTTTTCGGGAGCAAAACAAACACTCTGTTCCGTATTTTTTACAAAACAGGAAAAAATACTAATTTTGCTGCTGGATTATGAAACAGAATAATGACAAGATCATGGAGCGGCTGCTGCAATCACCCTGCTGGGTGATTGACTTCCTGCCGATGCAGGTGCCGCAGGTGGGGCGTGGCCAGTTCTTTGCTGTCGAGCAGTACTATCTGGCTGGAGAGCGCCGTGAGCGCCTAGTCAGGCAGTTTGCCGACGTGGTGCTGGGAGTGAACTGTTACCATGACCTGACCGTGAATCACGGCGGCGGTGACGACTGGACCGTGAACCCGGAGCCTGCAACCTTGGTCAGCTGGCTGGACGAGGCCCTGCATCGTGGATACCTGTGTGCCCTGGTTGACGATGGCGAGGCCCTGATTACCGCTAACGGCGGCGACACCCACCTGACGCTCTACCATGCGTCCGGTGGCCTGATAGAGCAAGTGCGGCAACTTGCCACCGCCGCAGGCCTCTACCTGTGGCAACCTGCCCGATAAAGCCGCTATCAATATAGAAACTATAAACCATAAACTGAAAATGGATCGTTCTTCACAGATTATCAAGACCAGTTGGATTGGCATCATTGCCAACGTGTTGCTGGCCGCATTCAAGGCCGCCGTGGGTCTGCTGGCCAGTTCGGTAGCCATCATCATGGATGCCGTGAACAACCTGAGCGACGCGCTGTCGAGCGTCATCACCATCATCGGCACCAAGCTCTCGCAGAGGCCTGCCGACAGGAACCACCCGTTCGGCTTCGGGCGCATCGAGTACTTCAGCGCCATCATCATAGCCGTCATCGTGTTGACGGCAGGCGTGACCTCGCTCATCGAGTCGGTCAAGAAGATATTCAATCCCACCGAGCCGACATATACCACCACGACGCTCATCGTCATCGTCGTGGCCATTGTCGTGAAACTGGTGCTGGGACGCTATGTCAAGCGCCAGGGCGAGAAACTCAGCAGCGACGCCCTCATCGCCTCGGGCAGCGATGCGCTGTTCGACGCCATCATCACGTTGGCCACGCTCATCTCGGCGGGCGTGATGCTGTTGTGGGGCGTGTCGCTCGACGGCATCCTGGGAAGCCTCATCTCCCTGGTCATCATCAAGGCCGGTATCGAGATGCTCGCCTCGCCCGTCAATGAGTTGCTCGGTGCCAAGGTCTCGCCTGAGTTGGTTTCCCAGATCAAGCGTGAGGTGGCCGACTTTGACGGCGTGCGTGGCGTGTTTGACATCATCATCCACAACTATGGCCCTGATGTTCAGATCGGATCGCTGCACATCAGCGTCCTCGACACGATGGATGCCCACCAGATCCATGGCCTGACGCGCCGCATCAGCGAGGAGGTGTTTGCTCGCCATGGCATCATCATGACCGTGGGCATCTATGCCGTCGCCACGGGCGATAACCGCCGTGCCCAGTTGCAGCACACCGTCATTCAAGCACTTGCCGCCCATGAGCACATCGAGCAGGTGCACGGTTTCTACTACTTTGAGGAAGAGCGCCGTGTCTCGGTCGATATTGTGCCCGATCTCACGATCCATGATGATAACGCCTTCATTGCCGAGCTGATCGCCGAGGTCCAGCCCCTTATCCCCGACGATCATCTCACCATCGTCGTGGACCACAACTACAGCGATTGATCCCTTGGGGCTCAAGACCCTGCCATGAGGATAACAGTGGCGCGTCGGGTTGAGAGCGAGCCAGAGGCTCGCTCTCAACC
>JAFTFA010000170.1 GCA_017449785.1 Muribaculaceae bacterium
AGGACTCTCCGTTCTTCACGTCATAGTAGATGCCATCCACAGCGAAGTCATAGGCCACCGCGCTTGTCGGCATCAGGGCGGCGACAGCCGTCAGTGCTGCGGCCACCATCGTTGTGAGTTTAATTCTTTTCATCGTTCTTCGGTTTTTTATTGTTTGTTATGTTTTGTTCCGTTCTACTGGGCGCTTCACTGGCCCATGATGGTATTGATCATGGCGTTCACGTCGGACACATTCACCTCGCCGTCGCGGTTCACGTCATGCTTGGGTGTGGCATCCTGCATCATGATGGCATTGATCACGGCGTTCACGTCAGCCACATTGACCTCGCCGTCATCATTCATGTCATTGGGATTGGAGCCGATGGGCACGATGTGCTTGAAGTCCCTCCACTGGTTGGCGATAGTGTATCGCCCTACCGACTCGCGTGGGACGTAGAGCGTAGCCTGCTCATTGACCTGTCGAGTAAAGTTGTAGGCCTTCTCATGGGTCTCACCATTCATTCCCATGCCCATGTAGGGAGGCAGGTCTCGCAGACAGGTCACGTTCATCAGGTTGTCACATCCCCAGAACACGTACCACATCATATCGACAGAACTGCCGATGACCACACTCTGCAAGCCGTCGCAGAAGACGAACGCGCCGTATCCCAGGTGGGTCACCGTGTTGGGGATCACCAGGTCAACAAGCCCCGTGCAACTATAGAAAGAATAGTCACCGATTGACGTCACCGTCTCGGGGAAATCAATGGACGTGAGCCCCGTGCAGAAACTGAAGGCCAGATTACCCACCGTGGTCACTGCCTCGGGGAGTGCAATGCTCGTCAGCCCCGTGCAGGCATAGAAGCCATAGTCCTCGATTGTCGTGACGGTTGAGGGCAGCGAGACGCTGGTCATCCATTGGCAGGCATAGAAGGCCGAGTCGCCGATGGCTGTCACCTCGCGGCTCACGCCGTCGTGGGTCACCCGGTCAGGGATGACGATGTCACCGCTGTAGGTGCCGCCGCTGCTGGTCTCATAGGTCACCGACAGCGTCGAGCCGTCCTCGTTGACGTTATAGTAGATGCCGTCGGCAACCAGGTCATAGGCCATCGCGCCCGAGGGCACCAGGACCGCGACCAGTGCCAGCAGCACCGCCATCATCTTGTATGGAAATGAATTGTAATACATCATTGGGTAAGCTATTATTATGTATTATTATTTCAATCCAACGCGCAAATTTAAGAATTATCTTAATTTTTTACAAGTTTCTGGGCGATTATTCACTACCCATAAGGGTAAAATCGCCATCTAGAAGCGGTAGGAGGCACCGATGCCGACCACTACTTGGCTGGCATGGCTGATGATCTGGTACTTGACCTCGGCATTGAGGCCCAGTCGGTCATTGACCAGATAATCGATGCCGCCGCCCACGTTGGCGCCGAACTTCGTTTCGGTCTGGCCGTCAACACCGAAGTTCATTCCACCGTAGCTCACGTTCACGCCATCGGCATGCCAGATGCCCAGCACAGCGCCCGCCAGTGGATAGAGGCGCACCTTCTCACCGATGCCGAACAGGTAGTTGGCCTCCAGGTTCACGTCAAAGGCGTTTACACCCGCGTGCTTGAAATAGTAGTTGCTCGACAAGCCCAGCCTGAAGGCGTCGGTCAAGCAATGTTTCACGTGCAGGCCGATGCCGGCGGTCTCGGCCTTGCTGCCATAGACGACCTGGCCGCCCACGGCCCACTCTCCACTCTCGGCACGCGCCACAAGCAGGCTCGTTGCCATCACGATCAATAATAAAATCTTCTTCATCATTTTCTCAACTTTTTATTAGGTTTGTAAATCATCGTTCTTTCTCACTATGGGTCGGCAGCAAAATTATCTCGAGGTCCGGAGCCCGACAATACCCAAATGGGTGTTTCTGCCTCCCGATGCGAGAGCCGTTCCAGACGGCATTTTTCGCATCAATTTTTCAATCGCAAAGTTACAGCCAATAGTGATTCAAACCAAGGAATTCAGTAGTTTTTTGACTTCATTTTTACCCATCTATCTGATTGATTTTCAAGCGGTTCAAAAACAAAAAGTTCATTCCGGCAAAAATGAACTTCACAACGCTTTTTTTCGAGGTAAAAACCGATGAAAAAAGACCTAAAAGTATCACGCTAAGCCGCAAAGACGCAAAGTATAAGTCTTTGCTTGCAAGAGGCTCGCAAGAGAGTGATTCGCCCCAACGCGGATGCCTCCGGACGTCTCAGATGATTCAGCAGTTTATTCCCCGCCACGGAAGGCGAAGTAGCACCGCGAGTGGATGGCCGATTCAATCGTTATGGAGGATCTGGTCGAGGATGACGTTGATGTCGGCGATATTGACCTCGTTGTCGTTGTTCACGTCGGCAATGGTGATTTCCCCGAAGAGGAAAGGCACTCGAGTGTGGGTGCCGTTGCCGCCCCTGATGATGACTTCTATCACATTATATACATCGGCAATGTTCACCTCGCCGTCGGCATTCACGTCCAGGGGATGATCAAGGTTCAGGGGCACAATATTCTCGAACCGTCCCCACCGCTCGTGGGCGCGATAGGCATCAACCGACTGTGACGGGACATACAGCTTCGCTTGCTCGTGGCAGAAGAAGGCATCGTCCCAACCCATGAAATGGGTGATCTCGGGCGGGGTTATCGCCTGGCTGACGACAACGACCAGGTCATAGCAGCCGACGAATGCGTCATACCCCACCGTGACAGCCGACGAGGGAATGAGAACCTGCTTGAGCCCACGGCAATTCTGGCACATGCCGACTGGTATCACGGTCAGCGACTCGGGGATTACCAGCGACTCGAGACCGATGCACCATTCAAATACTCTCCATCCCAGGCTGGTCAACCCTTCGGGAAGGTTGATTTCCTTTAAATCATAACAATAAGCAAAGGCACCATCCTCGATTGTAGTCAGGCTGGGTGGCAGGTTGATCGATGTCAAGCGTCCACAATCCTGGAAGGCGCCATCGTCAATGAGCTGCACGCTGCGCCCCAGCGTGGCGGTCAGCAACCCGTTACACCCCTGGAAGGCCTCAGACCCGATCGTGGTCACCGAGTCACCGATGCGCAGGGCTGTCGCCCCCTCACATCCCGAGAATGCACCATAGCCAATCTCCTTGACCGATGCCGGAATGTCGATCTCGAGCAACCCCGTACAACCCTCGAAGGCGTAATTATTGATCACCTCGAGCGAGGAGCCGAAGTCAATTTCTTGCAGGCGGGTACATTCCCTGAACGCTTTTTCGCCCAACTGCTTCAATCCGTCACCGATGCTCACGCTGGTCATGGCCGTACACTGGGAAAACGCATTGTCGCCCA
>JAFTFA010000171.1 GCA_017449785.1 Muribaculaceae bacterium
GCCCCTCACTAGGGTGTCTCTTTCTCCCCCTGGGGTCACTGATGGTAGATGGTGCTATCTTCGATGCCGGCGGCGCGGAGGGCTTGGCGGCGCTCGGTGCAGGTGCCGCAGGTGCCGCAGTGTTTCTCGCCACCCTTGTAGCAGGAATAGGTCTCGCTATAGTCCAGCCCCAGCGCTGCGCCATGGCGGGCGATATCGGCCTTGCTCAGGTCGGTATAGGGGGCATAGACCTTGATGCCCTCGTAGGTACCCGTCTGCATGGCAGTACTCATCGCGTCGATGAACGGTGAGCGGCAGTCAGGATAGATGCTGTGGTCACCGGCATGGTTGGCAATCATCACGCGCTTGAGGCCGTTGCTCTCGGCGATGCCGCATGCGATGGCCAGCATGATACCGTTGCGGAAGGGCACGACCGTCGATTTCATGTTCTCGTCGTTATAGCTGCCGTCGGGGATGGCGTCGGCGCTCTCGAGCAGGGCGCTCTTGAAGTACTTGTGCATGAACTCCAACGGAATGATCAGGTGCTTGATGCCCAATCGCTCACAGTGCATGATGGCACAACGGCGCTCACGGCCGTTCTGGGTGCTGCCGTAGTCAAAGGTGATGGCCAGGGCAATCTCGTCCTTGTACTCATAGAGCATGGTCGTCGAGTCCATGCCGCCCGAAGTAATAATAACCGCGTCCTTCATATCAATCGTTATGGAAATTGCTCAAGAGGCGGGCACGCACCATGTCCTGATGCTCGTCGTCGCCATAGTTGGCAAACGGCTTGATGCTGATGCCGCCACGCGGGTTGAACAGGCCGATGACCTCCAGATACTTGGGGTCCATCAACTTGACCAGGTCCTTCATGATGATGTTCACACAGTCCTCATGAAAGTCGCCATGGTTGCGGAAGCTGAACAGATACAGCTTCAACGACTTGCTCTCGACCATGCGCACGCGAGGGATGTAATTGATAATGATGCGTCCAAAGTCGGGCTGACCCGTCTTGGGGCACAACGAGGTGAACTCGGGACAGTCGAGCGTCACCACATATTCGTTCTCGGGGTGCTTGTTCTCAAACGTCTCCAGCACATCAGGCCGGTAGTCAAACTCGTATTGCGTACCCTGGTTGCCCAGCAGCGTCACACCCTCGAGTTCCTTTTCATTTCTTGACATAAAATCAACTGTTTAATGCGTTCAGGACTGCAAAGGTACTAAAAAAAACGCTCCCACACCCCATAACTGCCCCACAATCCGCATGTACGGCCTCGCCGGCGCCATCGTATCAACACTAATGGCCTCGCCTTGGCGTGGCCGCACCCTCTCTGACGTGGCAAACATCCCGTAACGGCCACGCCAAGGCGAGGCCCTACGACGTTACCCAAACAGCAGATCTAAGGCAAAACGAGCGGCCTCTTGGCCTTGGGGCTGCATGTTGTCCAGGCTCTGCAAGGCTGCAAGCCTAACGGTCTCGTCCAGGTCGTCGCTGCAGTTGGTGAGCAGGTGGCGGCTATAGGCGACTGTGAACTCGGGATGTCCCTGGAAGGTAATCACCTGGTTACCTATCCTGTAGGACTCGTTGCGGCAGAATTCGCTGGTGACGCACAAGGTTGCCCCCTGGGGCAAGACCGTCACTTGGTCGTGGTGACTGTAGAGCAGACACATCTTCCCGTCGGGGAAATAGGTCTTCATCTGTTCGTCCATTACATGCGATGCACGCAACCCTGCTCCGAAGCCGCCATCATACTTCTTGACTTCGCCGCCCAGTGCCCGAGCAATCACCTGATGGCCGAAGCACACGCCCATCAGTTTGGCACCGCCGTTATAAGCCTGCCGAATCCATTGGACGAGCGATAAAATCCATGGCTTGTCATCGTAGGCCGAATCCAAACTGCCAGGAATCAGATAAAGCTCGTCAAGGCAAATATCGGCGGGCAGCTCGCCCTGCCACGTCTGGAGAATGCGGTAGTCGGCCTGCACGCCTATCGAGGCGAACAGGTCGATGAACAGCAACTCGTAATTGGGGATGAAGTCGGGAAGCCTTCCCGGGAAGGTGTCACACAGCAGGATGTTGATGCGCGGCATCATAGCTCGTCGATCTCCTCGCCAGTGCGTTCCATGATGCTGGCGGCTAGGCCGTCGGCGGTCTGGATGATGGTTACCAGGGGATAGAGCTTGCGGGCGGCGTCGTAGTTGCGCACGTCCTCGTAGCTGTTCTGGTTCACGCCCCATGCGCCCATGTGCCAGCGGATGGCCAGCATCTCGTCATCGTTCAGGGGCAGGCCGCTGCACAGCAGCAGCGTGAGCGACTTCTCGCCATGACCCATCGGGAAGCCCTTGTAAGTGATCTTGTAGCCCTCGGCGTCTTCCCAGATGCCCAGCGCGTTCTTGCGTTTCTTGACCGTGCGCTTGTAGATGTCACACTTGCACACGTCGTGCAACAGGCTGGCCAGGATGATGCTGTCACGCTTCACCTCATGTTCCAGGCTGGGTTCAAGGGCCTTCATCGCTTCCCACACGGCCAGGGCAGCCTTGCAGGTATTGAGCGAGTGGCGCGCCAAGCCGCCCTCCACATTCAGGTGATGACCCGCCGAAGCCTGAGCCGTGAAGAAGCTCCAGTCCTCCAGGTCACCGATCACGTCCTCGATGCCCTCGCGCCCGGTTGAGCGCAGCAACTCGAGGATTTCTTCTTTACAATTCTTATCGCTTGTTTTCATTGATGATCATTTTATAACAAAACCAAAATCACAGTGGGATAAACAGGAGTTGAAGAAACCTCTCCTCACTCCTCTCTCCTCTCTCCACTCTCCTCACTATCTCCTCGACGGCTTGTAGCCATGCTCGCGGCGATACTTGCGCACGTCACGGAAGAGGTCGGTGGCATAGACAAAGTTGTTCAAGTCGTCGTTGTCCACATCATAGATCTGTTCCTTGTTGCCGATCCAGCCCACATGGCCCTTGTTGATGAACACGATGTTCTCGCCGATGCCCATCACCGAGTTCATATCGTGGGTATTGATGATGGTGGTGATGCCAAACTCGTGGGTGATGTCACTCAAGAGTTCATCGATGACAATCGACGTCTTGGGATCCAGTCCCGAATTGGGCTCGTCACAGAAGAGGTATTTCGGGTTCAGGGCGATGGCGCGTGCGATGGCGCAGCGCTTCTGCATACCGCCGGAGAGTTCGCTGGGGTACTTGGCCTCGCTGCCCGTGAGGTTCACGCGGTCGATACAGAACTGTGCCCGGTCACGCATCTCGCTGTTGCTCATGTTGCCGAACATGACCAGCGGGAACATCACGTTGCCCATCACCGTCTCGCTGTCGAACAATGCCGAGCCCTGGAAGAGCATACCGATCTCCTTGCGGAGGGCCTTGCGCTGCTTGCGGTCCATCTTGGTGATGTCACGGCCGTCATACAGGATTTCACCCTCATCGGGGTCGAACAGGCCGACAATATTCTTGATAAACACCGTCTTGCCCGATCCCGACTGGCCGATGATCAGGTTGGTCTTGCCGTCATAGAGCTTGGCACTGATGTCAAACAACACCTGTCGCGGTCCAGCCTCTTCCTGGAAAGTCTTGGATAGATGCTTAACTTCTATCATAGTAGTCTCAAAGTAATAACAGGGTTAATATGACGTCTGCCACCAGAATCATGATGTTGCACATCACGACGGTGTCGGTACTGGCCTTGCCCACCTCGACCGAGCCGCCCTTCATCGTGTAACCATAGTAGCAAGCGATGGTGGACATGAGGAAGGCAAATACCAGAGACTTGATCAACGCGAACCACACATACCACGGGATAAAGAGCGACTGGATGCCGAAGATGAAGGTATCTGGCTCGACAATGCCCGTGATGATGCAGATGAGCCAACCGCCGAACAGGCTGGTAGCCATACAGATAACCACCAGGAACGGCAGAATGGTGATCAAGGCCAGAATCTTGGGCGCAGCCAGGAAATTGGCACTGTTGATTCCCATGATGTCGAGGGCGTCGATCTGCTCGGTGGCACGCATGGTGCCTATCTCGCTGGCGATGTTTGAACCGATCTTGCCCGACAAGATCAGGCACAGAATGGTCGATGAGAACTCCAGCAGGATGATCTCGCGGGTCGTCAAGCCCACCGTGTAGCGTGGCAACAGCGGGTTAGAGATGTTGAGCTTAATCAAGATGGTACACAACGAGCCGATGAACAGCGAAACGATGATAATCAGCGGGATCGAGTCGATGCCCAACTTGGAGATTTCATCGATATAGCGTTTGAAGAGCACCTTCCATTTGTCGGGCACAGCAATGACCCGCCACATGAACAAGCAGTAGTCTCCAAACTTGTCTAACATTTTAGTCAATAACATACTTTTCTATAGTTTCAACCTGCAAAGATAGGCATTTTTCGGTTATGGATACCTAACTCAGGTCAAATAAGACCTTATTTGCACCATTTACAAACAGATTTACAGCAGAGCGCTCTCGTCGATGAGGTTGTTGAGCATCGCATAGACGGTGAGACCTGCCACGCTCTTGATACCCGTCTTGTGGGTAATGTTCTTGCGATGGGAAATGACGGTGTGCACGCTGACGTTGAGGGCATCGGCAATCTCCTTGTTGGTCTTTCCCTGAGCCAGCTGGACCAGGACTGCGGTCTCACGCTTGGTGAGTTCATAATTGCTCTTACCCGACTCGTTCTCTCCGGGCGAGGCCTGGGCCAGGGTCTCGATGATGACCGCGCGACTGTCACGGATGTCCACTACCCCATCATAGTTTTTCAGGACATCTCGCTCGACATACTGATAGACAAGCGCCACCACTGCCATGGAGCCCTCGCCGCGCAACCGGGCCACGTTCTCGACGAGCGTGGGGTTGATCAACAGGATGTCGGGGCGGGAACCGACAAGGCGCTCCTCCAGGCGGTCGATGGTCATCTCGGGCTCCAGAACCTTGAAGCGGATCTGGCCGTCGAGAATCGATTTCAATCCCTCGATGATGAGTTCCGAGGGTTCTACTATCAACAACCGCTGTTTCATGACAGGATAGCGTTTTCTAGATGTTTAACCAGCGGCACCATGATTTTCTCCTCAATGAAGGTATGCTTCTTGAGGTCCTCGCTCAATCGCAGGATGTCGTCCACGACATCAAGCACATTGTCATCATCGACCTGGGGCGGCAGGTACTTGAAGATGATGTTCAACAGGTCATCAAGTTTGCCCTCGATGTCACTGTGGGTGTGGATAAACTCGCCGATGCTGTAGGTCGTGTCACACTTGCCCGACATCAGGGCGCGGATGTGGGGGAAGACGTCACGCTCCTCGTGAGAGAAGTGGGCCTCCACCTCCTGCTTGTACTCCTTGAAGAAACTGATGAAGACCAGCCCGATGCGCCCGCTCAACTTCTGGGCGATGGCATCCAGGTGACGCTCGATGTGAGGCAAGCGCTTGTCCACATAATACCTGTGGGATTTCTCCAGATAGGGCACCAGCCCCGTCATGTCGGTCCCCAGGATGACGGCTGTCGATGGCACATAGTTGTTGAACGTGTAAACATTGCAGATGAGCAGGAAAAAAGCGGTATTCACGCCGCTGGCGTCACACACGTCGGCAATCGAGCGGTCACCGAAGCCCAACGGGATGCCCAGGCGGGTAATCATCGACAGCAATGAGGGGTGAGCAGTAATCAGGTCGCTCATGCGGCTCTCGCTGGAGAACAGGCGCGATTTGTTATCTTTCATTTCGAGTGTTTTTTATCAGTTATTGTCCATTAATAATCAAGTTCAGGCAATCGACCGCCATCAAAGATG
This sequence comes from Muribaculaceae bacterium, assembly GCA_017449785.1. Classification (GTDB taxonomy): domain Bacteria; phylum Bacteroidota; class Bacteroidia; order Bacteroidales; family Muribaculaceae; genus Sodaliphilus. Next base: position 5,787 of record JAFTFA010000171.1, read on the forward strand.
ATCACGCGGCTGATGTCCCATGCACGACGCTGCTGGGACGTGAAAACGCTGGTGCTGTCACCGATGATCGACATATTGCGCGGCTGCACAGCCGATGTGACAGGATAGCGCAGGATGCTGTGGCCCAAGCCCTTCCATGGGCTGGCATTGGCTCCCATAACGTCGAGCAGAGTCGGAAAGACGTCAATCTGCCCGATCACCGGCTCGTAGCGCAAGGTCGTGTCAC
>JAFTFA010000172.1 GCA_017449785.1 Muribaculaceae bacterium
AGCGAGACCAAGCCTGCTGCCCGCGTGCAGTTCAACAAGGCCGGTATCTATGCCCAGGACGAGTGGAACGTGACCAAGAACTTCAAGCTGACCTACGGCTTGCGTCTGGACGGTCTGTTCTTCAACAACGGTGACCTAATCACCAACAATGCTATTAAGGCCCTCACCTATTATGATGATAAAGGCAAGGAGCGTCACATCGACACCGGCAAGTGGCCCAACAGCAACCTGATCGTGCAGCCTCGCGTGGGCTTCAGCTGGGATGTGTTCGGCAACAAGGCTCTCAAGGTGCGTGGTGGTTCGGGTCTGTTCTCGGGCCGTCTGCCCCTGGTATTCTTCACCAACATGCCCACCAACGGCGGTCTGGTACAGTATCAGGCCCAGCTCAACGGCAACACCAAGATCGGTGGCCTGGACAAGGATGGCAACTATGTTCCCAACCGTGGCTTTGAGAACTACAGCGGTGCTTACACCACCGACGCCAAGGGTAACCGTTACATCGACATGAGCCAGTTTGCCGGCGGTCTGGTGACCGACGCCAACGGCAATGCCTCGATCAACGCCCTGCGCGACAAGCTCATCTCGATGGGCTATCCCGAGAACGTAACCTCCGACATGGGTACCGTCCCCTCTGCCGTCAATGGCGTGGATCCCAAGTTCAAGATGCCGATGGTGTGGAAGACCTCGTTGGCAGTTGACTACTCGTTCCCCGTATCGTTCCCCTTCAGCATCACTGTCGAGGGTATCTTCAACAAGAACATCAACGCTGCCAGCATCAGCGACTGGTCGATTCCCAGCGTGGGTGGCTTTGCCCGCTTCAACGGTGCTGACAACCGTCCCATCTATCCTGCCGGTTACCGCACGGGTACCAAGGCATTTGTCCTGGAGAACACGAGCCGCGGTTATGGCTGGATTGGCAACGTGACCTTGAATGCCGATCCCACCGAGTGGTTGAGCCTGATGGCTGCCTACACCCACACGGTACAGAAGGAGGTTACCGGTATGCCCGGTAGCGCTGCCGAGAGCGCCTTCACCTATGTTCCCACCATTGAGGGTCCCAACAACATCAAGCTGCACAACTCGCAGTATGTAACTCCTGACCGTTTTGTCCTGTCGGCAACCGGCCACGACCGCAGCGGTAACCACTATGGCCTCATCTACGAGACCTGGCGCGGCGGCTCCAACTACTCCTACATGATGGCCAACGACATGAACAGCGACGGTTACAACTACGACGCCCTGTACATCCCCACCGATGCCCAGGTCGAGAACCGTGAGTTCCGCTTCGTGAGCGAGGGCGACAAGACCCGCTTCATGGACTATGTACACGCCAACAGCTACCTGAACAAGCACCAGGGCGAGTATGCCGAGGCCTACAGCCTGTACAGCCCCTGGGTACACCGCATCGACTTGAGCTACAAGCATGACTTCTCGCTGAACGTGTGCGGTGCCAAGCACACCCTGCAGCTGAGCCTTGACGTGAAGAATGTGCTGAACTTCTTCAACTCGAGCTGGGGTGTGAGCAAGTATCTGAACCCCGAGATCGGCAGCGATCCCCGCATCCTCAAGTATGAGGGCGTTGACGCTCAGGGCTATGCTACCTTCTCGACTCCTAGCGTGATCAACGGTAACACCAAGACCTTCGTTCCCAACAAGGCCATCGGCCAGTGCTGGAACGCTTCGATCGGTATCAAGTACATCTTCAACTAATCACAAAGTCACAGAATACAGAATCATATAATATTATGAAACTCAAATATTTTCTTTCGTTTATTGCATTGATCGGCTTGCTGGCAAGCTGCTCTGATGACGATGCAATGACCTTGCTCGATGAGATCCAGGTTTCATCCTCCTATGTGAGCATCGATGAGGCCGGTGGCAGCAACACCATCACCGTTAAAGCCAAGGAGTCCTGGACGATTGACGCCGAGGAACTTCCCGAGTGGCTGACCGTCAGCCCGATGAGCGGCGGTGCCGGCGAGACGACTGTCACCTTCAGCGCTCCCGCAACTCCCGACGGCCGCACCACCGTGCTGCACGTTGCCTGTGCCGACAAGAAGCAGACCATCAACGTGATCCAGGGCCTGGCTGTTGTCAGCGAGGCAACCTGTGCCGAGGTCAATGCCGGCCCCGAGAGCAAGACCTACCGCGTGACCGGTACCGTCAAGAACATCGTCAATACTACCTATGGCAACTGGTATCTGGAAGATGAGACCGGCGAGGTTTACATCTACGGTACGCTCGATGCCAAGGGCAACGAGAAGAACTTCCTGAGCCTGGGCCTGGAGGTGGGTGACATCGTCACCGTCGAGGGTCCCAAGAGCGTCTATAACGGCACCGTCGAGCTGGTGAACGTGACCGTCATCAATATCCAGAAGTCGCTCGTCAAGGTCGAGGGATATGACCCCGAGGACGCTACCATCCCCGTTGAGGGTGGCAACGTGGCCGTGAGCCTGTCGTGCAAGACCAACAACGGCATCTCGGTCGAGATTCCCGAGGAGGCCAAGAGCTGGCTGGGTATCGTCTCGATCGCTGGTGGTGCCGAGCCCGTGGTAACCTTCCACGCCAACGCCAATGCCGGTGGTGACCGCAGCGCAACCGTTGTGTTCAAGACCACCGATGACAAGGGTCAGGAATATACCGCCCAGGCCGTCATCAACCAGAAGGGTTCCATCCAGGAGATGTCGATCGCTGACTTCCTGCTCGAGCCCACCGAGAACAACAACTCGCTGTATCGCATCACCGGTGTGATCACCAGCATCGCCAATCCCACCTATGGCAACGTCTATATCCGCGACTGGTCGGG
>JAFTFA010000173.1 GCA_017449785.1 Muribaculaceae bacterium
ACGTTGCTCTGGAAAGCGCACAAGGGGCAGTCCACCGTCGCCTTGACGGCCATGATGTGGCCATTGTGCACCGTGTGCTCGATACACTCGTGGCAAGGCTCACCATCGCCCGGCAGCGTGCTGTGGACATGCAGCGACGACAGGATCACCATCGGGATAAACACCGACAGCAACATCCATGCCGACCAATATGCCTTGCCCGTCCGTTTCATGCTTGACTGCAAAGGTAAGGTAAAAGTTTTGATTTCAACAACTTTGCCCCTCCCAAAAATCATTATCGGCACATCATATTACTGTTTTCCCATGCGTCTGTAGGAACTACAATCGTCCTGGGACACTCCGTCAGGCCAGGAAGACTGCACGAGGCCGACGGCCTTGTTGTGGTTGTATCAAAACTCGACCAGTTTTTTTTTGTTGAATTTCTCGCGCGCAGCGCGATCTCATGTTTGCTGACTGACCACGACTGCGCCCCACCTTTTATCCGCTGAGACCCCCCGAAAAATGTTCCGCAACGCTATCGACGATGTGTCGGCGTTGCGGAACGGCATATTTTTGTCTCCCCCGCGAGGATGCGGGGTGTGGTGTTATCTCTTCTTGCTGTTTCTCTTCTTGGAAATCATCTCGCGCGTGAACTTCATCTCGGCGATCTTGAGCTGGTAGAGCTGCTTCTTGGACAGGATTCGGGAGAATTTCTCAAAGTACTTGGCCTCGATGTCGCCCTCCTGCACGCGGGTGTTGGACAGTGCCGATGCCGCTACCTCATAGTCGCGGTCGCTGGGATTCTTCTTCTTCTCGACCTCGGCTGCCAGGGCGCGTGCATTGCGGTTCACCTGGTAGATCTCGCGTTCCATCTGTTCGTAGAGAGGCATGAACTGCTTCTGCTGCGTCTGGGTCAGTCCCAGCTCCTCGATGATCATTTCATGCTTGGCCTGGTACATGTCGGTCGCAAACTTGGTGCGCCCGTTGTTCTGTGCCATGGCGGCCGATGTGATGGCCAGCACCATTATCAATATAGCAGCTAATTTTTTCATAGTCTTCAGTCAGTTTTTTTAGTAGTTGTTGTCCTCACTGCTTTCCTCGTTGCTCATCATCACCGAGTCCTCATAGTTCATGATGTCATAGTCGCTCACTGCACCGCTCATGATGAATTCATCGACGTTGCCTTTATCATCATTCAGCTTCTCGGCCACGGCGTGGACGCCGTCGAGGTTGCCCGTTGCCGTGAAGTGGCTGAACACCGTCATCATGCACCACACGCCGGCAAACATCGCGGCCATGTAGATGAGCGGCCTGACGCGTTGCCACATCGTGGGCTTGACATCAACGGGAGTGATCTCAACCTCGGGCAGCATGTCGGCCATGCGCTTGTTGAAATCCTCAAAGTAATTCTCCGGCACCTTGAAGCCCGGATTCTTACCATATTTGGTCAATAATGTGGAGTCTTCTCGTTTCATAACGCCTATTTGACTATCAATTGTCAAAAAAGTTTAATGGGGAAATCAAAAAAAATTATTCTCTTTCACCCAAGTATTGTTCTATCTTTTTCACCGCATGGTGATAAGATGCCTTCAGGGCCCCCTCGCTCGTGCCCAGGATCTCGCTCATCTCGTCATACTTCATCTCGTCATAGTAGCGCAGGTTGAACACTAGGCGCTGCTTCTCGGGCAGGGCTGCGATGGCTTTCTGGAGGTTGATCTGGGCCTGGTCACCGTCAAACCACTCGTCGCTCTCGAGCTGGTTGACCAGGAAGCTCTCGTCGTCGTCGATCGAGAGCTGGTTCATCACCTTCTTCTTGTTGACAAACGTGATCGACTCGTTGATGGCGATCTTGTAGAGCCACGTCGAGAGCTTGGCATCGCCGCGGAAGTTGTCGATGTTGGTCCACGCCTTGAGGAAGGTGTTCTGCAGCACGTCGTTGGCGTCATCATGGTCGATGACCATGCGGCGTATTTGCCAGTAAAGCTGCGAGCTGTAGTGCTCGATGACCTTACCGAACGCCGCCCGGCACGTCGCCTGATTGTGCAACTGCTCGATTACTTGAGCCTCGTCATATTTTTCTCGTGCTGCCATACATTAAATCCATTGGAGCCGTAAAGTTAGCAAAAATATTGCCAACTTGACCCAAATCAGTCATTTTTTTATGCTTTTTTTAATGTTTGTGCCGCGCCGGCGTGCCGGTGTTGTCACGGCTGCCCGATAATAGCCACTAGGACCTCACGCCACCCCCTCCAAGCCACGCAGTCATCCACTATTGCCCCCAATGTAAAAAAAAGGTTGTAATTGTTGTGAAAAGGTTGTTTAAGTTGTTTGAAAAAGCCTTAGCGTGAGGGCCTGTAAAAGAAAACAGCGTGGCGACAGGGGCTGTCGTTGCCACGCTGTGGTGAATGGATGTGCCGTGGGGGCGCGATCAGTTGCGGGACGCGATCAGGGAACCCGACATGGTGTAGGTGTTGTCCTTGACCTTGTAGCTGCCGTTGATGACCATGCCCTGGTCGGTGATATTGACCTCGAGGTCGTGCAGGTTGTAGTAGTCGGCCTGCTTGCAGGTGCACTCGTCGGCCGTGATGCGGTAGCCTGTGGCGGTGTGGGTGACCTTCAGCCCGTCATAGTCGAGCTCCGCTGCCTGGATGGCACCGCCTGTCTCGGGGACAAAGTTGAAGACTGCCATGATCGCAGTCTCGCCCTTGCTGTCGATGGCAAAGATGTAGCCCGACTGCTCGTGGATGTATTGGTGGCCGTCCTTGGCGGTGACAGTGGTCGACAGGTAGGGATAGACCAGCTGTGACGTGATGATGAGGGTGGCGCTCCCGTCCTGGTTCTTGTCTTTATACCACACCATGCCCGTGGACAGGTCGATATAGCCCATGCGGCTTGCCGCGCTGGAGTCGCTGCCATTGATTCTCAACTCATAGATCGTCGAGGAGTAGGGCTTCATGTCCATGATGGGCGAGTTGAACGTCATCGTCTTGCCGTCCAGGTCCTTGTAGGAGCAGGTCATCTTGGCGGTCATGTCGGTGTAGTTGAGTTCCACCTGGCCGTTGCTCTGCGAGAAGATGATGTTGTTCTCGTTGCTATCGTCGATCACGCGGGCGTTGAAGGTGAGCCCCAGGGTCTGCTTGTTGACGGGATCATCGTCGTTGCCACAGGATGTGAACATCATGACAGCCAGCAGGGACAGCAGATAGATTGAAGACTTTTTCATAGTTGATGTACTGTGTTGCTTGTGTTGTAATAGAGTGATATGTAATAATAATGTTGATTAATAGGCGGTGTAGTCGGGATAGGTGCGGCCCGTGGCCATGACGCTGGCGCTGTCGCCCATCATGAAGGTGGTCATGATCGTGTCGTTCTCCAGATCGACTGTCGCGTTGAACGTCTTGAACGGGTACTTGTCGCTGCTCTTGAGCGTCGGCTGGCCCACGCTGTCGGTCCAGTTGCGGAACACGGCCCTGGTGGCCAGGTTGTTGCCGGCAAAGGTGTAGCCGTTGCGCGTGACCTCCATGGGCACGCTGCTGGCCGTGATGTTGATGAAGTACTTCATCTCCTTGGCGTGGACGATGCCCATCACCTTGACGATGGCCGTGCTGCTCGACGGGTCGAGCGTGAACTGGTACATGGTATTCTCCATGACCGTGGTGGGGGTCGTGTCCAGGTAGCTGATGGTGTTCTTGGTCTTGAGGAAGAACACGTCGGCGATGGTCGAGACGACGCGCAGGCCCTCGGCCGTGGTGTAGTAGTAGCGGATGGAACCTTCGTTGAAGTCCACATAGCCGCTGAAGTCCTTCAACGGGCTGCCCGCCGGAGCGCTGAAGGCATAGAAGCCCAGCCTCACGGGACGCGCGGTGATGCCGCTCAGGCTCACCGTCTTGTTGCCGCTGCCGTCGTTATAGGTCAGCTCGACCGAGGCCTGGTGCTTGGCGGTGTCGATGGTGAGCTTGTTGTGGGTGGAGCTTATGCCCAGCACCTGGCCGCTGTTCTGGTCCACGATGTGGTTGATCATCGAGGTGTTGACGGTGAACACGCCGTCGCCGCGCTTGGGCTCGTCATTGTCGCTGCACGCGATGGTGCCCATCAGCAGGCCCACGGCAGCTATCAGTAACAGAATTTTCTTCATGTGTCTATATTTCTCAATAATGCGGTTGATACTGGCCGCAAATTTACACCTAAAAAACAAATGGTGCATTGAATCTTGCACCATTTGTCATATTTTTTATCTTAAATCTCGTTAAAACGCTTCTTACATCAGCTTGCCGCTTTCCTCGAAGTGGCCGCCGTGGGCGTCAAAGGAGATGGCAAAGGTCTTGGCACCCGGATTGACCGTGCACGACAGGTTGTTCAGGTGGTATCTCTCATCGGTCATCGGCAGCCAGCCAACGCTCGGCATGTCCATGTCGGCTACTAGATCGTTGCCCGTCATGACGTAGGCATTCTTGCTGTCGTTCAGGCTCACGGGAACAGCAACACGCAGGGTCATCTTGTGGGGCGCGCCGCCAAACTGGATGTTATACATGTAGATGGTGCCCTTGTTCGTGTTCATGTCGATATCAAACACATAGTAGCTGTCGGTCTGGTCGTTCTCGTGAACACTCTCCAGATTCTGGGTAGTGGGCAGGACAGGCTCGTCTTTATCGTCGCCACATGCTGTGAACACCATTCCTAAAATGGTGACGACGAATAACATAGAGAAAAATTTTTTCATCGCTTTTCTATAAAATTGTTATAATTATGTAATATGTTAATTAACAGGAAGTTTTGTTGAAACAAATGCGGCTGCAAAGGTAGTGGATTACTGCGAACCTTCCAAATTTTAACCCATCTATTTTTCTGCTACTCGCCCACGCGGGAGGGTGGGGAATCAGAAGTTCAGACGCAGCGTGGCACCCAGCTGGCGGCCGTGGCCGCGCTGCAGGAAGTGGTGCTGGATCGACACGAAGTAGAAGGTCTTGTACTGGGTGTCGGTCAGGTTGCGGCCCCACAGTTGCAGGCTGTAGTGCTGTTGCTGCCAGGTGATGGAGGCGCCCAGCAGGGCATAGAAGGGCTGGCGCATCGTGTTGGCCTCGTCCCAGTAGATGTCGCCCGTGGCGCGCACGTTGGCGGCCAGGGTGAGCAGCTTGTTGGCATCGCCGCCGACCTTGATGCCATGGCTTGCCTCGGCAAACAGGGTGTGCATCGGGGCATAGGGCACGCGCTTGCCGCTGTGATCCGCCTTGCCGTCGTTGTAGTCCTTGAAGGTGGCATGGGTGAAGCCGTAGCTGATGTTCAGGTGGGTCAATTCGGTGGGATTGACGCGCATGGCAAACTCGGCGCCCCAGCTCTGGGTCTTGCCGGCATTGGTCATCATGCGGCCCGTGGTCGTGCCCGGCGGGAAGACGGTCAACTGGCGGTCGCGGCAGTCCATGAAGAAGACGCCCAGGTCGCTCTGCACCCTGCCATCCCAGCACTCAAAGTGGCCGCCCAGCTCATAGTTCCACGCCTTCTCGGGCTTGTAGCCCACCATCTTGTCCACGTCATACTGCATGCCGATGCCCATCATCTTCATCAGCCGCTGCTGCAGCACGTCGCTGAACATCTGGGTGTTGAAGCCGCCCGCCTTGCTGCCGCGCGACACGGCCAGATAGACGGTGTGGTTCTTGCCCGCCCAGGGGTGCCACGAGAGGCTCACGTTGGGCAGGATCTCAAAGAAGTCCTTGTTGAGCGTCGCTTTGTCGTCGATGTCGATGGCGCCGTGGGCAAATAATTCGCCCGTCGCACTATGCAGGATGTCGTATCCCGTATGGGTCTCGCTGTGGTGATTCAGCCGCGCGTGTTCATAGTCGAGGCGCAGCCCCGCCGACAGGGTCCACTGTCCCCAGTTGTAGTGGGACTCGTGGTACAGCGCCACTCCCCAGTTGGGACTGGTGAACTCGCTGCCCAGCAAGAAGGAGCGCGTGTCCCACGTGACGCGGTAGTCGGGCAGGGCGTCGTTGAAGTTCTTCTCGATGAGTTGCGCGATGCCGTAGTCATAGAAATTGACCGGCGCGCTCATCTTGTAGCGGCGGTAGAAGCCGCTGGCACCCGCCAGCCAGTTGTAGCCCTCGCCCTTCTCGTGGCTGCGCACGATCAGGTCCTGGGTCACGGCGTGCTCGCGGCGCGCCTGGGTCAGGGTGAAGTAGTCATGGCGCGTGAAGTCCTGGTCCAGCGTCATGTTGTCGTCGATATACTGGTAGCTGGTGATGCTCGACAGGGTGCTGCTGCCCAGGTCCTTGCGCAGCGTTAGGCCGTCCATGACCGACGTGCGGCGGTAGAAACAGGTGTCGTTATAGGCAATCTCGCCCGTCTCGACCCACTCATAGGGGTAGCCCCCCTGCCGGCCCGTTGTCACCGAGGCCACGTTGGACAGGTACCAGCCGTCCTGGTTGCGCCACTCCAGCTTGACGCGGGCACCGAACTGGCGTTCCCAGTCGCAGCGCTTGCCGTTGAACTGGTTGGTGAACTCGCCGCGCGTCGAGTTGTACTGGGCTGTGGCCGACAGGCCCAGGTTCTTGTCCAGCAGGCGGTAATGGCTGGCTCCCACGCGCCACGTGCCGTGGCTGGCTCCCTCGACGACGGCGCGGGTGCCCTGGTAGTTGAGCGGCGACAGGGTGTAAACGTTCATCAGGCCGCCCAGGGTGTTGCGACCGTAGAGCGTGTTCTGGGGGCCGCGCATCATCTCCATGCGCGAGACGTCCATCAGGTCGATGTCATAGTTCTCCTTGGTCATCACGGGCACATTGTCGATGGTCAGGCCCACGGCGGGCTGGTCGATGCGCGTGCCGATGCCACGGACATAGACCGTCGAGGTCATCCTGCTGCCATAGTCAGGAATAAACAGGTTGGGAACCAGTTCGGCAGCCGTCTTGACCGACGTGATCTGGTTGCGCTCGGCCTCCTGGCGGCCGATGACGGTGAGCGTCGTCGCCTGCACGCGCAGGTCGCTGCTCTGCTTGATGGCGGTCACGGTCACCTCGTCGAGCGACAGAGTGTCGCCCAACTCAACGGGGGAGGCCGCCTCGGTGGCTGTCACCGCGACAGCCCAGGCCAGCAAGCATATCAATAAAGACAATTTTCTATACACGGCCGCAAAGGTAGTCAAAAGTTTCGGTATACCAATTAACAGTAGGTGATAAGTTGCTACTGCTCGCTGTGATAGGCGACCAGGCCGGGCATCGAGCTGAGGACAATCTTGCGCACCGTTGCCCCGAAGGCGCTGGCCACCTCGAGCAGGATCTCGCTGTAGGTCGTGGCGATGGGGCCGACAAAGTTGACCGGATAGCTCTTATAGTCATATTGCATCACGTTGCGCTCAAAGAAGCGCGTGAACTCGCCCGCAATCAGGTCGTGGACATACTTGGAGTCCAGGTGCTCGCTCAGGAAGAACGAGTAGGCGCGCAGGTTGCGTGTGGCTGCCGGATTGTTGAGCACGGCATCGAGCACCTCGGCGCGGGTGACCTTGTATTTGTCAAAGAAGGCCTCGGTCAACTCCTTGGGAGCAAGTCCCTTGAGCGCATCGCCCAGGAACACGCGGCCCAGTGCGGCACCGCTGCCCTCGTCGCCCAGGATGAAGCCCAGCGCGGGCACGTTCTTGATGATCTCCTTGCCGTCATACAGGCACGAGTTGCTGCCCGTGCCCAGGATGCAGGCCAGTCCCGGCTCGCGCACGAGCAGGCCGCGGGCGGCACCCAGCAGGTCGCTCATCACCGTCACCGGCGTCTTGAACTGTGCCACCAGCGACCCCTCGACGATCTTGTTCTTCTCGGGGCCCGAGCAACCGGCGCCATAGAAGTAGATGTGGCTCCAGCGGCGCTTGAAGAATTCGGGGGGCAGTTCCAGACGGATGCTGTGGCTGATCTCGCGGCGCGACATGAAGAACGGGTTCAAGCCCGACGTGAAGGCATGCTCCACGACGTCGCCTCCCTCGATCAAGGCCCACTCGGTGCGTGTCGTGCTGCTCTCGGCTATCAGGGTGATATTTTGACCTTTAATCACTTTTATTTCAGTTAATGAATGTCTTTTTATGTTAATTTTCTGTTAATATCGGCCTCGCGCCGACTTTCAAGGCCACAAAATTATGCAAATTCCCGCTGAAACAAGTGAAATCGCCAAAATATTTCAGAAAATAAACAATAATTTAACATGCGCTCATATTTCTTAACAATTCTCCTCTCTCCCTGCAGCCATTCAACAAATCCACGTGACCTAAAACCTCACGCCAAGCCGCCAAGCCGCTAAGTCTTTTAAGTTTATTGCTCGCAAGGGGCTCGCAATCAGATGCGGATGCAAATGAAAGAATGTTGTTGTGGTTGTAAAAAGGTTGTTATGGTTGTCTGAAAACAGCCTCCTGGAGGCTCACAAAAAATGCCGCCTGCCGGTGGGGGCAGGTGGCACATGATGAAAAAAGTCGTATTGTTGTAGAGTAGTGCGTCGTGTTAGCCGATCTCGATGGCGCGGTCCATCTTCTTCTGGGGCTCGGGTGACAGCTTGGGCAGCTCGATCGAGAGGATGCCGTCCTCGACCTTGGCGCTGATGTTCTCCTTGTCCACCTCGTCGGGCAGGATGTAGGTCTGCTCATAGTTAGTGTAGGTGAACTCGCGGCGAACGTAGTGGAACTTCTCGGCCTCGGCCTGCTCGGGCTTCTCCTCGTGCTCGGCCTTGTGCTCGATCTTGACAACCAGGTTGCCGTCCTCATTGATGTTGACCTTGCAATACTCCTTCTTCAGGCCTGGAGCGGCGACCTCCATCGTGAAGGCTTTGTCGCTCTCCTTGACGTTGACTGCCGGGGCGGTCGTTGCCGTGCGCGGCATCCAGTCGGTGTCAAAGAAGTCATTAAATGCGGTGTCTAACCAATTGCGATTGTTGTTGCGAATTACCGGAAATAACATAGTCAATACCTCCTAATTCTATTTTAAATTTATGAGTCTTTAAATGTTAGTTTTTATCTCTCTCTCGTGCCTGGGGCCTTGCGGCCCGTCGGCACCTGTGGATAAAGCAAAACCGGTGCCAATGCCCCAATGTTTAACCACCGTTAAAAACCTCGGCCACCCGTGTCAGTTTTTTAAACTATATTAAACAAAGAAACTGACAAAATGTCAGTTTTCATACTTGAAACAACCAATTATTTGGGCATCCGCACTCCTGAAGTGCACGCCAAGCCGCAAAGCCGCAAAGTTCAATTGCTCGCAAGAGGCTCGCAAAAGATTGGATTCTCTTTAATATCTTGCGAGCTCTTGCGAGCAATCTTTAATAGCTTTGCGCCTTAGCGGCTTGGCGTGAGTTAAAGGAGCCCTCTAGAGCCTCATCTTGCTGGTCGAGGTGCGGCCGCCCACGTGGACGCGCACGAGATAGACGCCCGGTGCCACGTCGGCTACGTTCAGGCAGTTGCCGCCGGCACTCTTGACGGTATGGCCCTGGACGTCGATCAGTTCAACGCCCTGCACCCAGGTGTCGGCACTGGCGACGATGTAGTCACCGTCATGGCGCACCTGCAGGTTGGCAACGCGCGCCTCGTCGATGCCGCTGCCCGCTCCGCGCACCACGTTGTCAAAGCGGATGGTGCCGTACTCGCGCGCCAGCTCGCTCTCGCGAATCAGGGAGAAACCGTAGAGGCTGTAACTGTCCTCGGTGATGCTCTCGTCATCGGTGGGGATGGGCACGGTCACATATCGCCAGCCGTGAAAATCAATGGTCGTGGCAGGAAAGGTATGAATGTCGTCTTGGCCCTTGATGGCGACATAGAGTTGATGGTAATTCATGTCGCCCCACACGTGGAACCCCACCGTGTCGCCGCGGCTGTAGCGGATGTCCGGCTCGTTGAGGGATCTGATGAAGACAGCTGCCTGGGGCGAGTGGTCCCGCAGGTCAAAGTCCACTTGCAGGGACTTGTTGCCAAACAGCCTCTCGGTCGAGTTCGACGTCGGGAAGGTGATGGGTTCGGCACTGAAGACATAGGTCATGGTGGCACGGTAGCGCTCGGCTGCGTCCTCAAACTCCTCGGTAACCTCCATCCCCGGCTTGTCGGCTCCCGCGTCCACCGCCTGGAAGGCGATGTCACGCGCGGCGGGCAGGTGGATGCCAGCCGTGTCGGCGATGTCGGCGTCCAGGATCAGGTGGTACTGCTTGCCCGGCTCGAGGTTCTTGGTGAGCGGGATGCGGATGTAGCCATAGTCATCCCCCTTCTTGTTATACTTGATGCTGCGCTTGTTCCAGGCCAGCTCGGAGCCCTCGCTGTCGAGTACGCGCAGGCGCTGGAACAGGTTGTAGTTGTCCAGCAGCGAATCGACGCGCAGCTCCACCGTCGGGGTCTTGTAGTGCACCGGCGCGTCCTCATAGGGGAACACCGCCAGCTCCTTGAGGTGGTTGCGCGGCTGGGTGTAGAACTGCATCGTGAAGTCCTCGTCCATCGCCGTGCCGCCGCCATGCTCGGCGCTGCGGTCGAGCGTCAGGGTATAGAGCGTGTTCACGTCGAGGGCGTCGGTCGGCGTGAAGATCAGCCGGTAGTAGGAATCCTCCCACTTGAAGGTGCCCTCCACCGGCGGGTCGAGCCTGAAGGCCTTGCACGTCGTCGTGCTGTCCATGTCCCAGTTGAAGGTCAGCGTGACGGCCGAGCTGCACTTCACGGCCGGGTCGCCCTCGTGCCACACGGGGCTGTAATCGACCACCACGGGCGCCGTGTCGCGCACGCGCTTGAGGTAGAAGTTCTGGTAGGTCGGCGCGTTGGCCGTCACGGTCACCTCACGGCTCTGGGTGA
>JAFTFA010000174.1 GCA_017449785.1 Muribaculaceae bacterium
ATAATGAATATCAAGATATATCTCTTGCTACTACTATCGCTCATTCAAGTCAACGTAATGAGCGCGCAAAACACTATCAGCATGTGGGTCGGTGAGACTTGGACAATGGAACCGTCAAGCGTTAATGGATCGCCATATAATGTCGAGTGGTCTACAAGCCATCCCGATTGTCTCACCCTAGACCCCACAGGGTACTTGTACTGCAAGGTCACTCCTGTCAAGTATTTTGCCGATACTGCGACTGTTACCCTCAAGTACAATTACAAGAATTCTGTGGGGATCGAGAGATCCTATTCTCTATCCAGGTATGTCCTGTGTAATGACAATCCCGTGAATGTGGACCCTCAAGCTGTGACCTTGCAGATCGGCGAAACGCTGAAGTTAAACCATAGCCACCAGAACAAGGAGTATGAATCCGCAGCACAGATCACCTACTCCAGTAGTGCAACAAGTATCGCCACTGTTTCATCTACCGGGAGAATTACCGCCAAGAAACCTGGAACAGCTAGAATCTATGTCCACTCTACACTGGCAAATGACGAGAATGCTGCATACTGTGAAGTAACAGTATCAGAGCCAACTATCGTATTGCCGAAGACATTGACGATCAATCTCACCGAAACCAAGACAATCACTGCGACAACCACTCCAGCCACTGGCTTAACAATCACCTGGGCATCAAGCAACACGGCTGTTGCGACGGTGAGCTCTACAGGCAAGGTGACAGCCAAGAAAAAAGGAACGGCACGAATCACAGCAACGATTTCGGGCTATCCATCGTCGACTGACTACTGTGATGTCACTGTGACTGCAGACCCCAAAGGAATATCCTTTCCCGTGGAAAATGTTTCACTAGCAATTGGGCAATCAATAACAATCATGCCTACAGTTACACCTGCTGGTGCTGAGTACACGCTTACTTGGTCATCCGATAACTCCACAGTTGCCAAAGTCACTAACGGCACAGTGCTTGCTCGAAGTGTCGGAACCGCCAAGATCACAACTAAAGCGACATCCATCGACGGAACCAGGAAGCTCTATGCCAGCTACTATGTCACAGTTGTCAATACCTTGAGAGGCGATGTCAACAACGACACTCGGGTCAACATCGAAGATGTAACAGCCTTGATATCCTATTTATTGAAGGGTAGTGGCGCTATCAATATCAACAATTCTGATATTGACGGCGATGGCAAGGTAAATATCGTTGACATAACCGCGCTGATTAATCTGTTGCTCAAGAACTAGCCTGAGTTCTGATTAATCATTATCCGGTCAAGAAGTCTAATTATTCATCTCTTGCATGATAAACATAAAAGATTATACTGACGAGAAAGGGCGGTTTGATGGTAGATATCTGCTCATCAGGACGCTGAATACCGACGGAGCAACGGCCGACGTTTGGCTCTCGCTGGATCTCAATACCGTCTCGGTCACAGATGGAGAGAAGATTGGACAAATTGCCAAACTGAGCGATGACGAGATTGAAAAGCTCGGTCTGATGGTTGCCATCAAGATCTATCGGCCTCAAAATGCTCTAGATATTGAAGGCGAAGAACGATTCCGTGACGAGTACATGATCGTGTACAACTGCCATCACGCCAACCTGATCCATCCCACCAATTTTTCCATTTGTAAAGACACCCCCTACCTTGTATTGCCGTACTGTAAACGAGGATCCTCGGAGAGTCTCATCGGTAAGAAGTTCAACGAAGATGACATCTGGAAATACATCCAGGATGTCGCTTCTGGTCTAGCCTACCTCCACTCACTGGAACCACCTATAATCCATCAGGATGTCAAGCCTGCCAACATCTTGATAGATGATACCGGCAATTATGCACTGACTGACTTTGGCATCAGCGCTCAGCGGGGGGGCGTTCATGGCTATTACTTTGACGATGACAACAGCGGCACCATGGCCTATATGGCTCCCGAGCGTTTTCAACAAGATGCCGTACCCATGGCCCAAAGTGACATCTGGGGATTTGGTGCCACGTTGTGTGAAATATTGACAGGCAAGGTGCCCTTTGGAGAAGGTGGTGGCAATTCACAGGCCGGAGCCAAGTTACCCATACCGACAATTCCCGGCATCTCAGCAGACTTGCAACGACTGATACACGCATGTCTTGCTCCCGAGCCCGGTAATCGCCCCACGGCACAATATATAGCCGAAGCGGCCCAAGCGCGAAAATATCCCATCAAGCACAAGAATGTCTTATGGATTATCCTTACCATTGTTGCTGCTGGGATTATTGCAGCCGGAATATACTTTTCATCCAGGCATAGCACGCCTGCTATCGAGGATAAAGAGGCTCCTGTTGCAGTACAGCCCAGTAATCAACAATATTATTCCTATGCCCTGTTGCTACTAGACCACTCCTACAACACCGATTCAATCAAGAAGGGGATGCACATCATGGATAGCTTGAGTGATCATGGCTTTATTCCGGCAATGTATGAAGTGGCACGCACCATCGGCATCTGCAAGAATGGTGAGCAACCGCGTTATAGACGCAGCCAATTGGGCATCCACGTTGACAAGAACGATGTGCCAACATCTGCCGAAAATAATAAACGCGCTGAGATGTTGTTTAGACAGATTCTTGAACGGCATGATACGGCCTTTGCCCAGGAAAACACGTTTGCAGCCTATACCTTGAGCCAGTATAATTCACACAAACGAGATAGTGCGGTTTATTATATTGAAGAAAGCATTAGGTGGGCCAAGATTTCTGGCCAGAATGATCTTGCCAAAAAGATTGATACCATCAGGAAGAACTTAATGAAAAAAGAGACAAGTAAATAATCAATAACATGATGCTGAAGAATTCAACTTTTCCTTATAGAGTTTTATTATTGTCACTGACTCTTGTAGCCATCACGGCACATAGCCAAATTGCCCAATGGCTGATCGAGCCGAAATATGACAATATACGCTTTGCCGAGGGTGTTGACGTGCTCATCACCGATTCCCTTGGCAACCAAGCCTTGTGGAGCGTGGAGGGCCGACTGCTGTCCCGACAGACAACACAAGAACAGATTCATTCATTCCACAATGGATATGCCGTTGTCACCGACAAAACAGACAAAGAGCACATCACTGGTTTCTATGCCGCTAATGGAACCTTTACACCACTTGACTATCAGGTCGCCAATTCGTTCCTGCAATTCTCGGATGGTTTCTTGCTCGTCAAGAACACGTCAGATAATTACTATCTCTTTGTCAGCACCAATGGCACCCCCGTCAGCAATCGGAAATTTGTGAGCGCGCGTCCTTTCAATCGAGGTTATGCCTCATGTGAGACCTATGAGAATATGCAGAAGGAAAAAGATCTCTATCCGCTGCTGTTATCGTCGTCAACCATGAGCGAGGTCCAACTGCGGTACGGCAACGAGGACTTCAAGAGAAACGACATTAACTTTATTTCCTCGATCAACGATGAAGGAAAAGGCATCATTGTTCACAAGAAGCGAGTTTTCCTCTTTGATGCCGCGACCCAATCGCTATCGCCCCTGTATGCCACCAGCAATGGCCCTCATGACAAGAAGGACAAGCAAGTCAAAGTCATAGATGAGCATCAAGTCGTGGATTTCGCTGCCAACAACGCCGTTATCCGAGCGATGAGCGATAAAACCCGTCAAATCACCATCACTCTGGACGCGACATACGCACCGCAATCAATCCAATATGCTGACGAACTTGTCACTTATCAGCCCAAGGCTGTTTCTCCCCGTACAATCAGTTCGCCCCTCAATGGGCAACGCGATGAGTTTCCCAATAACATTTATAGCCTCTACTGGGACACCACACTTGTATTGCCATCTCAACTTGACGCGGTGGGCAACTGCTTTAATGACAAAGCCATGATCAAGCTCAATGGCAAGTGGGGATTAGTTAAGGTTTATCCTAATGAAACCTTCAACATCACCATCAACGAGGGAAAAGAAATCCCCTTCAGGCACAAAACCCAGCAAGTTCCCATCAGGCTCTATGCTCCTGCCGCAGTGCCCATCGAGCAAACAAAACTGGTCATGATTGAGACTGTCAAAGATTCAGTTCCGAGTGCCGGCTGCCGCATTGATTATAACTCGGCTAGAATCACATACAGCCGCGATAGCAAGAATCCTGGACACATCGATTATCAATGTGAAGTAGATTTCCCGTCCTATCTCCCTGATGAGATCAGTGAAGATAAAGAGCTGAACGCTATTGACTATTCAGCACAGGTGATCTACCAAAGCTTAAAGTCTCCTATACTGCCCATCAAGGCATACGGTTGGCAGTATAAATACATTACTCTAAAAACAGAAGATGAATCCATAGACCAATATGGAAACTTCTCCTGTAAACTGAATCTCGAGAAAGATATCAAGAGCGCTAATGAAATCGAATATCCATTGAAGATCAACATCCAGTCAGACTCGCTCACCAATAGCTATACCAAGCAAAGTGAGGTGCTCTACACAATCTTGGTCTATGGCTTGCATGAAGGCACAAACACCTTTGAAGTCACTGTGAGTGAGGGTGATGATCCAACGATCGATACGAGCTCCGAAATCGAGGTTTACTATGAGAAACCATCACGTCCTTCCAAGGATAAGCAACCCATCAAACCCAAGGTTGTCGTGAAAGCCAAGCATTCTCATCGATCAAAAGCTACACCCTCGACTAACCAACCCCAAAGAGAGTCGATATGGTATTTGCCTGATCTATAACACAACAATTTGAATTGTAATATGAAAATAAATATTTCATCAATCCTGGATACAGGCATTGAACGAGAGAACAACGAGGATTCCCTGATATTCTGTCCTGATCTGTCAAGGCCAGAATGGAGTCAAGGAGACATGGGTTCCTACTTTCCCCTGGGCAAGTTAGGTGCCATTGCCGTCGTGGCCGACGGCATGGGCGGAGCCAATGCCGGAGAAATAGCGTCGGAGATTGCTATCAACACAATCAAAGACACATTTGATCCTAATAGCCCAATAGATATTGAGAATGATGAAGAAATCAGAGAGTTTCTACATTGTGCCGTAAAAAAAGCCGACAAAAATATCATCGACAGAATTAATTCCGACCCCGATACGTCAGGGATGGGAACCACACTTGTTCTTTGCTGGATATTAAACGGGAAAGTGTATATCGCCTGGTGTGGCGACAGCCGTTGTTATGTGTATAATCCAGCTAATGGCCTGACACCTCTTACAACAGACCACTCACTTGTCCAAGAGTTAATTGACCGAGGGGAGATTTCTAAAGAAGAAGCCTTTACCCATCCCGACAGCAACATTATCACTCGAGGTCTAGGTGATTTTGACTCTGAGGCAGTTGCTGATATTGTTGTACATGATATCCATCCCAATGATACGTTACTGTTGTGCAGCGATGGACTCTGCGGCTATTGCCAAGACACAGACATCGAAACAATTCTGGCTAACAATTATACCGAGGTCAACCAGTGTTGCCAGCAATTACTCCAACTGGCTCTCAATGCCGGGGGCTATGACAATATCAGTATTATCGCAGCTTCGCTCATCAATGATGATCAGCAGAAACCGGCGAATTTGACTCTGGGTCAAAGGATCAAACATTTCTTTGGCTTGGCATAGTCTTCATTTGTATTACGGCCGGTTCTAAAATCTGATCCTTGGTTCGTCGATAATGATGAATCAAGGATCAGATTTTTTAATGTCTTTCAGCCAGGCTTTTACTCGTAGGAGGTCTTGCGGCGGCGGTAGAGGACGTAGATGATGATGGGGGCACCGACGAGGGCGGTGACACTGTTGACCGGCATAGCTCCCTCGAAGCCGGGTGCCCGGGCAATGAGGTTGCAGACGAGGGCCAAGGCCGATCCGGACAGGGCTGTGGCGGGCATCAGTTTCCAGTGATCGCTGGTGCGGAAGATGCCGCGGGCCAGATGTGGTACGGCCATGCCGATGAACATGATGGGGCCGCAATAGGCGGTGACAATGGCAACCAGAACACCAGAGCAGACGATGATCCACGTGCGAGCCCGCTTGACGTTGACACCCAGGTTAGCAGCATAACGGTCACCCAGCAACATGGCATTCAAGGGTTTCACCAATAGGAAGCTCAATGGCAACAGGATGCACATGAGCACGACAAATAGTATCATTTCGTCGCCCGAGACACGGGAGAATGAGCCAAGTCCCCACACGACGAAGGCCTTGACATCCTCCTCAGGACTAAGGAACTTCAATACACCGATGATGGCTGTGGCCAGATAACCGATCATCACACCGATAATCAGCAGCGTGACGTTGCCCTTGACCTTGCCCGAAATCCACACAATCAGCATCATCACAGCCAGGGCCCCGATAATGGCGGCTACCGATACCGCGGCCTCGCCTAGATAGCCCAGACTGCTTAACGCTACCCCACCCAACTGACCAGACAGCAGCACGACAAAGGCGACACCCAGGCTGGCACCATTGGAGATACCCAAGATGGATGGTCCTGCCAGCGGATTGTGGAAGATGGTCTGCATCATCAGGCCACTCACGGCAAGGCCCGCTCCC
>JAFTFA010000175.1 GCA_017449785.1 Muribaculaceae bacterium
AGGAAGACCCATCCCAGGCGGATGAGCTCGTCGCTCATGCCTGCCGAGGCATGGTCGTTGCAATAGGTGTCGTGCGACTCGACCCAGGTAACCAGGTGGGCGGGATCCACCGAGTGGTGCCACGTCAACAGGTTGTCGGCACGGGCATCATGCTTGTTGAGCACGTTGCGCAGCACCCAGCCATAGTTGCTGGCCGTCAAGTCCATATACTCGGCATAACCCTGCTCGGGCACATTGCGGTCCTGCAACACTTCGCCATAGATGAAGAGCTCCTCGCGCGGGACGGCCAGCCTGAGGCCCTTGACGGCCTTGCGGCCCATGGCGACGTCCCAGAAGTCGTTCTCGGGCGACTTGGGGTCGCGCATCTCGCCCGGCAGGCCGATGTGCTTGGCCGTGTCATAGCGGAAGCCACTGGCTCCGCAGGCCAGCACGTCGTTGACAAACTGCATGTAGTAGTACTGGAAGTCAGGATTCTCGGTGTTCACGTCGGGCAGCGTGCCCATCTCGCCCGTCGTGCACTGGTAGCGGTCGCTGTAGTCCTTGATGGGCCACAGGCCATTGGCGTGGAACAGGTTCTCGCGGCCATGCACGGCGCTGTCCAGGCGGGCGTTAATCTGCGTGCGGTCAATCACCGTGTGGTTGGGCAGCACATCGACGATCACGCGCAGGCCCAGGCGCTTGGCCTCGGCACACATCGCCTTGAACTCGTCGCGCGTGCCCAGCTGGTAGTTACCGATGGTCCAGTCCGTCGGCTGGTAGTGGTAGTACCACTTGCCGTGGCCATAGAGTTGCCGTCCGCCCCCTTCACCCACGACACACTCGTTGATGGGCGACGTCTGCACAATCGTGTAGCCTGCATCCTTGATCTCGGCCAAATGCTCACGTATCGTGTTGAACGACCACGACCACGCGTGCAGGATAATCTCATTATTACTATCGGCAGCCTCGGCACTGCCAGCCATGAAGCCCATGAGGGCAATCAAAACCGTTGAAAAAATCTTCTTCATCATATACACTATTAAACTTTGATTAAACACTGCAAAGGTAGTACTTTTTCCCAGTATTTCCTTACCCTGCTTCTTCAACCTCACCACTTTTACCCAAGAGAGAGAAGGCAAGTTTATCATTAAGTCCACTTGAAAAAGTAGCCCACGAATTATAGTCCTGACTTTATCTGACATTTTTGTCAAACTATTTCAGGACGATACATTTTACCACTTGGAGAAGATAATCGGCTCATAGAAAAGTGGAAATCAGCTCAATTATTTGTATATTTGAGCCGATTCCACTACATTTGTGAGCCAATTATCAAAAAGATATGGATAAGAACTTCATTTTAAACTACATCAAGCAACACCCAGGGTGCTCTTCCAAACAAATCAGCGATGCTGTTTCTGAGCAAGCAAGTCTTGCTACAGTTAAACGAATAATTAATGAATTTGTTACCCAATACTATGTAACAGTCGAGGGCAAGGCAAGAGCGACACGCTATACCGTTTCTCCCTTGTTCTTGCCTGTCAACCTTGATGAGTACTTCAGTAAAGAAGTCGATGAGCGTGAAGTACAAACCAGTTACAACTTTGATCTGATTCCCAACATGTTAAGCAAAGTTAGCTTATTCACTTCAATTGAAACCGATGAGTTGAACGGACTTCAGGTACAATTCTCCAAGAACCTGTCATCATTAAGTGAAGAACAGAAACGGCGAGAAATGGAACGTTTGGGTATCGACCTCAGCTGGAAGTCTTCACAGATCGAGGGGAACACCTATTCACTTCTTGAAACCGAACGACTATTAAGAGAACGACAAACGGCGTCAGGAAAGAGTAAAGAAGAGGCGATCATGCTACTCAACCACAAAGATGCCCTTGATTTCATTCTTGCCAATCCAGATTATCTTGAACGTTTGACTATCTCACACATTGAGGATATTCATAGCCTACTTATCAAGGACATGAATGTCGATAGGAATATCCGCACACGGCGTGTGGGTATTACGGGAACAAATTACCGACCATTAGAAAATGAGTTCCAGATTCGCGAAGCCCTGCAGCAAACCTGCGATTTAATCAACTCCCGCAGCAACGTGTTTGAAAAGGCTTTATTAGCACTTGTGTTGCTTTCCTACATCCAAGCATTCAACGACGGTAATAAGCGCATAGCTCGTATTACGAGCAATGCCATTCTTATAGCAAATGGGTATTGCCCCATTTCTTTCCGCACTGTTGACAGTATCGATTATAAAAAAGCTATGCTGCTGTTTTATGAGCAGAATAATATATCGTCATTTAAGCAGATTTTTATAGACCAGTTCCGCTTTGCTGTCAACACCTACTTCTAAATGCATCGACGTTGATACAACACCATTAATTTCAATGATAACGATGGCACTGCTAAAGAATCGTATGTCAATACATTTTAACGGTATTTCTTTGGAGAGTGTGAGATAAATGATTTATCTTTGCCACATAGAAAAAAAGACTTCTATTTTAATAACCTGTAAGACATTAACAGAGAATTAAGACTATGAACGAAATTGAAAAATTGCAACCCACGTGCATCTGGCGCAACTTCTATGCGCTGACGCAGGTTCCCCGTCCCTCGGGACACGTTGAGAAAGTACAGCAGTTCCTGCTCGACTTCGCCAAGAAGATCGGCGTCGAGGCCTTCCAGGACCCCGCCGGCAACATCGTGATGCGCAAGCCCGCCACTCCCGGCATGGAGAACCGCAAGTGCATCACCATGCAGGCCCACATGGACATGGTGCCCCAGAAGACGCCCGAATCCAAGCATAACTTCGAGACCGATCCCATCGAGCCCTACATCGACGGCGAGTGGATCAAGGCCCGCGGCACCACCCTGGGCGCCGACGACGGCCTGGGCGTGGCTGCCATCATGGCAGTCATGGAGGACAACACCTTGAAGCACGGTCCCATCGAGGGCCTGATCACCAAGGACGAGGAGACCGGCATGTATGGCGCCAACGATCTGCCCAAGGGCCAGATGAAGGGCGACATCCTGTTCAACCTCGACAGCGAGACGTGGGGCAAGTTTGTCATCGGTAGCGCCGGTGGTATCGACGTTACCTGCACCCGCAAGTATAACGAGGTCAAGACTGCCAGCGGCGAGACGGCCGTGCGCATCACCTTGAAGGGCCTCAAGGGCGGCCACAGCGGCCTCGAGATCCATGAGGGCCGTGCCAACGCCAACAAGCTGATGGCCCGCCTCGTGCAGCTCGCCATCGTGGACCACAAGGCCCGCCTCGTGAGCTGGCATGGCGGCAACATGCGCAACGCCATCCCCTTCAAGGCCGAGACCGTCATGGTGCTCCCCGAGGATAACCTCAAGGGCATGAAGAAGCTCGTCAAGGACATGAAGGCACTGTTCGAGAGCGAGTTCAAACTCATCGAGGACAACGTCGACCTGACCCTCAAGGCCATCGACCGTCCCAAGATGAAGATGTCCCAGGACGACCAGACGACCATCCTCAGGGCACTGTATGCCTGCCACGACGGCGTCGTTCGCTTCATTCCCGCCTACCCCAACGTGGTAGAGACCTCCAGCAACCTCGCCATCATCGACATCGAGGACGGCAAGGCCGCCGTGCAGATCCTGGCCCGCTCGGCCCGCGAGGACATGAAGGAATATATCGTCAAGATGCTCCAGACCTGTTTCCACCTTGCCGACTTCAAGGTCGAGACCGGCGGTGACTACATCGGCTGGGATCCCAACCCCGACAGCGAGGCCCTGCACATGCTGCTCGACCTCTACAAGCAGCTCTTCAACGAGGAGGGCATCGTCCAGGTGGACCATGCCGGCCTGGAGTGCTCCATCATCCTGGGCAAGTACCCGCACATGGATGTAGTGAGCTTCGGTCCCACGCTGCGCAGCCCGCACACCACCATCGAGCGCGCCTACATTCCCGCAGCCGAGCCTTTCTGGAAGCTGCTCGTCAAGGCTCTCGAGGAGGCTCCCGTCAAGAAATAAGCATTAGGCCATCATTATCAATTACCGCAGGAGGCGCGATGTCCTCCTGCGGTTTTTGTGGTCTACCGGTCACAAGACCTAATGCTATTGTCAAAAAGGGCAAAAGCCTATTTTTTGAGTAATAATTACATTATTATAAAAATAATGATTACCTTTGTGCCCTGTAAAAACGACTAATAACTAACTATATCAGTTTTTCAAAAAAAATTTATGAGTAAGGAAAAGAAATTCATGACTTGTGACGGCAACCAGGCTGCTGCTCACATCAGTTACATGTTCACCGAGGTGGCTGCTATCTACCCCATCACTCCGTCATCGACGATGGCCGAGCACGTGGACGAGTGGGCTGCCGCTGGCCGCAAGAACATCTTTGGCGAGACCGTTATGGTACAGGAGATGCAGAGCGAGGGTGGTGCCGCAGGTGCCGTTCACGGCTCACTGCAGGCAGGTGCGTTGACCACGACCTACACCGCATCGCGGGGCTTGCTGCTGATGATTCCCAACATGTACAAGATTGCCGGTGAGTTGCTGCCGGGCGTATTCCACGTGTCGGCCCGTACGCTGGCCTCGCACACGCTGTGTATCTTCGGCGACCACCAGGACGTCATGGCAACCCGCCAGACCGGCTTTGCCATGCTGGCCGAGGGCAGTGTGCAGGAAGTAATGGACCTCGCTGGTGTTGCCCACTTGAGTGCCATCAAGGCTCACGTGCCGTTTGTCAACTTCTTTGACGGCTTCCGCACCTCACACGAGATCCAGAAGGTCGAGGCCATGGACCAGGAAGACCTGCGTCCTCTCATCGACATGGAGGAGCTGGCCAAGTTCCGTCGCAACGCGATGAATCCTGACAAGCACGTCACCCGTGGTACTGCCGAGAATCCCGACGTGTTCTTCCAGCACCGCGAGTCGTGCAACGACTACTATACCGCAGTTCCCGCCATCGTCGAGTACTACATGAACAAGATCAGCGAGATCACCGGCCGCAAGTATGGTCTGTTTGACTACTACGGCGCCAAGGATGCCGACCGCGTCATCATCGCCATGGGCAGTGTGACCGAGGCTATCCGCGAGACCATCGACTATCTCACCGAGAAGGGTGAGAAGGTCGGCCTCGTTGCCGTGCATCTGTACCGCCCCTTCAGCGCCAAGCACTTCCTCGCAGCCGTTCCCAGCACTGCCAAGCGCATTGCCGTGCTCGACCGCACCAAGGAACCCGGCGCCAACGGCGAGCCCCTGTATCTTGACGTGAAGGACTGCTTCTACGGCACCGAGAATGCCCCCGTCATCGTGGGCGGCCGCTACGGCCTCGGCAGCAAGGACACCACGCCGGCCCAGATTCTCGCCGTGTATGAGAACCTGGCCCTGCCGATGCCCAAGAACCAGTTCACCATCGGTATCGAGGACGACGTGACCTTCGCCTCGCTGCCCATGAAGGAAGAGGTTGCCATGGGTGGTGCCGGCATGTTCCAGGCCAAGTTCTACGGTCTGGGTGCCGACGGTACCGTGGGTGCCAACAAGAACAGTGTGAAGATCATCGGTGACAACACCGACAAGCACTGCCAGGCCTATTTCTCCTATGACAGCAAGAAGTCGGGTGGCTTCACCTGCTCTCACCTGCGCTTCGGCGACGAGCCCATCCGCTCGACCTACCTGGTGACCACGCCCAACTTTGTGGCTTGCCACGTTCAGGCCTACCTGCACATGTATGACGTGACCCGCGGCTTGCAGAAGGGTGGTACCTTCCTGCTCAACACCGTCTGGGACGCCGACCAGCTGGCCCAGAACCTGCCCAACAACGTGAAGAAGTACTTCGCCGACAACAATATCAAGGTTTACTACATCAACGCCACCAAGATCGCTCAGGAGATCGGTCTAGGCAACCGCACCAACACCATCCTGCAGAGCGCATTCTTCCGCATCACCGAGGTCATCCCCGTTGACCTGGCCATCGACCAGATGAAGAAGTTCATCGTCAAGTCCTATGGCCGCAAGGGTGAGGACGTGGTGAACAAGAACTACCAGGCTGTTGACCGTGGCGGCGAGTACACCGAGCTGCCCGTTGATCCCGCATGGAGCAACCTGACCGTCGAGGCTCCCGCCGCCGACAACGCTCCCGCATTTGTCCACAACGTGGTTCGTCCCATCAATGCCCAGAACGGTGACCTGCTGCCCGTGAGCGCCTTCAAGGGCCGCGAGGACGGTACTTGGGATCCCGGCACGGCTGCCTATGAGAAGCGCGGTGTTGCCGCCTTCGTTCCCGTGTGGAAGAGCGAGAACTGTATCCAGTGCAACAAGTGCGCACTCGTCTGCCCGCACGCTGCCATCCGTCCCTTCGTCATGGACGAGGCCGAGGCTGCCGCTTCGCCTTTCCAGGATGCCGACAAGCTCAAGGCCATCGGCAAGGGCTTCGAGGGCATGTCCTTCGTTCAGGTTGTTGACGTGATGGACTGCCTGGGTTGCGGCAACTGCGCCGACGTCTGCCCCGGCAAGAAGGGCGCCAAGGCTCTCGAGATGGTTCCCCTCATGGGACACGAGGAGGATCAGAAACTCTGGGACTACGCCATCGCCAACGTCAAGAGCAAGCAGCACCTCGTGGACACCAAGTCCAACGTCAAGAACTCGCAGTTCGCTCAGCCGCTGTTTGAGTTCTCGGGCGCATGCTCGGGTTGCGGTGAGACCCCCTATGTGAAGCTGATCAGCCAGTTGTTCGGCGACCGTCAGATCGTTGCCAACGCTACCGGTTGCTCGTCGATCTACAGTGCATCGGTTCCCTCCAGCCCCTACACCGTCAACGCCAAGGGTCACGGTCCCGCATGGGCCAACTCGTTGTTCGAGGACTTCTGTGAGTTCGGTCTGGGTATGACCATCGCCGACGAGAAGATGCGCAATCGCGTCCTGGGCTTCGTCAAGGAGGCCATCGACGACGCTACCGTTGCTGCCGACGTCAAGGCGCTCTACCAGGAGTGGGTCGAGAACTTCAACGACGGCGACAAGAGCCGCGAGCTCAGCGACAAGATTCTCGAGGCCATCGAGCACAGCGACAATCCCGCCGA
Source organism: Muribaculaceae bacterium (assembly GCA_017449785.1). Lineage (GTDB taxonomy): Bacteria > Bacteroidota > Bacteroidia > Bacteroidales > Muribaculaceae > Sodaliphilus. Next base: position 7,041 of record JAFTFA010000175.1, read on the forward strand.
CATCAAGGTGCGCGAGCTGGGTCAGTACCTGGTGAAGCGTTCACAGTGGATCATCGGTGGTGACGGCGCCAGCTACGACATCGGCTTCGGCGGTCTGGACCACGTGATTGCCAGCGGCAAGAACGTCAACATCCTCGTGCTCGACACCGAGGTTTACTCCAACACCGGCGGCCAGGCCTCCAAGGCTACCCCCATCGGTGCCATCGCCAAGTTTGCCGCTGCCGGCAAGCGCGTGCGCAAGAAGGACCTCGGTCTGATTGCCAGCACCTACGGCTACGTCTATGCCGCTCAGATCGCCATGGGAGCCAACGACGCCCAGTGCCTCAAGGCCATCCGCGAGGCCGAGGCCTATGACGGTCCCTCGATCATCATCGCCTATGCTCCCTGTATCAACCACGGCATCAAGGCCGGTATGGGCAAGGCACAGGCCGAGGAGAAGGCTGCCGTTGCTTGCGGTTACTGGCACCTGTGGCGCTACAACCCGCAGCTCGAGGCCAAGGGCAAGAACCCCTTCACCCTCGACAGCCCCGAGCCCAACTGGGACAACTTTGAGGACTTCCTCAAGGGTGAGGTGCGCTACGCATCGGTACTGAAGCAGTATCCCGACGAGGCCGCCGAGCTCTTTGCCGCTGCCAAGGAGAATGCCCAGTGGCGTTACAACAACTACCGCCGTCTGGCCCGCCAGCAGTGGGGTGTTGATCCCGAGGCATAATCAGCCCATCGTGAAATAACGGGACGGCTCTTATTGATGTGACTCTACAATCAACAATCACATCAATAAGGGCCGTCCCTTTTTTACCCCCTCGCCATCGGCATGTTACATGATTGAATCGTTTTATTTAAAAAGATTAAAAGTTTGTTACAAGACTTGGATTTCAAGTGACAAATGATTAACTTTGCGGATTGATAAATGACACAAGCATTTGCCATTTAACAGAATAAATCAACTAACAAAAAATTCAGTATTATGGGATTACTTGACGAACTCCAGAAAAAGTTAGAAGAGGCTGCACGCCAAGCGCAACAGCAACAGCAGCAGCAAGGCGGCGGTTCGATCGGCAACGATGAGATCCCCAATCCGTGGGACAATCAGCCGCAGCAACAACAACAGCAGCAGATGCCGAACTATCCTCCTGGCTACCAGCAGCAGCAACAGCAGCCGCAGATGCCTAACCAGCAGCAGTATCAGCAGCAGTACCAGATGATCATGCAGCAGATGCAGCAGCTCGTGCAGCAGGCCTACCAGCTGGGCTACCAGTATGGCGTCCAGGTGGCACAGGCAGGCGGCTACCGCGCCGGCCTGATGGACGACCAGAAAGAGGAGAAATAACCACTACCCACTCCTCTCTCTACACTCTACACCCAAGATTGTGCTGCACCCTCAGCCGGGGCGACACAATCTTGTTGCTTAATGGATGATGGTGATGACACTCCATGATGTATATATACATCGATCCTCGGTCCATAGCCCTTAAAATCAACGCCTTGAACTACCATCCTGGATAAACACAGATATACATTTCATGAAAAGTTCTTTTCCAATGTTATTTTTCTGGGTAACTTTGCAGAAAAACACAACAGCATGAAAAAACTATTTCTCATAGCACTGCTCATCACGCTACTGGCCGGCTGCATCAGGGTCAACAATGCTCCTCTCGACCCAGGGGACGCTGCATTGGCCGGCTTGCTCGATCAAGTGGACCAGTGCCGGGCCGACGGCAACCGGGAAAAGTGCTACAGCCTGTATGCACAGATTGCCGCCGAATATGAAAAGAAGAACTTGACCGAGTTGCAGAAGCACTACCAGCAGCTGATGTTGAGCGAGGCCGAAGCCATCAGCAACAGCAATAAGCGACATGGGCACACGCTCATGGCCGATGCCTTGCAGCAGTTGGCAACCGTCCACATGGTAGAAGGACAGCTGGACAGTGCTGCCATCGAGGCCCGCCGGGCCTATCAATTGGCACCCAGGGACACCCTGGACTTCAGGGCCCAGACGCTCCTGCTGCTGGCTCAGATTCACCTCATGGCCGAGGAGGGTGACAGCGTCACGCATTACACCCTGGAGGCCAAGCGCATCTATCCCAAGGTTGTCCAAACCGACCTCTACCGCATCACCCATGCCTATGGCCTCGACTTGCAGGGCCGGAATAAGGAACTGACGGCGGTTCTCCCGTCCTATATCGCCCAAAGCGGAATCCATGGCCAGGCCGAACTGACGCGACTGCTGATGTATCATCACGAGGAGGCAGGTCAATGGCAGAATGCTTATAAAGACGCCATCAGCCTGATGGACATCACCGACAGCATTGCAAGAGGCGAGACATCCGAGAACATGGCACGCATCCATGCCCTGCAGCACGAGCGGCAGATGGAGTTCCAGCGGGCGGAGCGCAAGGCAGAGCAGGCACGGCTCTACGGCATCATCATCGTGGTGTTGCTACTGCTGCTGGCCGCATCGGTTGCCGGGCTGTTCTATCGCCGCAAGGCTCGCATTGCCCATGCACATGAGCTGGAGGCGATGCGCC
>JAFTFA010000176.1 GCA_017449785.1 Muribaculaceae bacterium
ATAGTGAGAGAAATCCCGATGGACAAAGTGTTATACTCCGGGACTTCTCTGACGACACAAGGAGGCGGACCTTGCTTAGCGACTTCGCGGCTTTGCGTGATATTAGGTCCAGATGATTCTGTTGTTTATTAAAAAAGTTGTACAAGTTGTTTGAAAAGGGTTGGTATGGTTGTTTGAAAAGGGTTGTTATGGTTGTTTGAAAATAGCTGCTTGCTGTATCGTGTCCCAAAATTTATTACCTTTGCGGCCATGAAACGAGAGATGAGAGGAAACGTGTGTGTGTTCTGCGCCTCGAGTGCCAATATCGACGCGCGGTATCTGGACGACGCCCGTGAGCTGGGCCAGCGGCTGGCCCAGGGCGGCTGGCGATGCGTGAACGGCGGCGGAGCGGTGGGCCTGATGGGCGCCGTGACCGACGGCTCGCTCGATGCCGGCGGCATGGTGACGGGCGTGATCCCCAAGTTCATGGTCGATAACGGCTGGTGCTATGACCGCCTGGAGGACGTCATCGTCACGGCCGACATGCACCAGCGCAAGCACACGATGAGCGAGATGGCCGATGCCGTCATCGCCCTGCCCGGCGGCGTGGGAACCCTCGAGGAACTGCTCGAGACGCTCACCTGGCGCCAGCTGGGCCTGGTCAAGACACCTGTCATCATCCTCAACACGCTGGGCTACTATGACTCATTGCTGGCCCTGCTGCAACATGCCATCGATGAGGGCTTCATGAAGCCCGGCCACGCCAGCCTGTGGCGGGTTGCCTCGACCCCGGCCGAGGCCGTTGCCCTGCTCGACCACCCCGAGGACGTGGTCATCGAGTCTAAATACTGATCACCGCTCATGCCCACCCCTGCCCAGCCATCCACCACGACCCAGCCAGCAGAGGCGCAAAACGTTGCGGCCCAGCATCTTGACACGATATCCGCGGCCCACGCCAGCGACACGGCGGGCAACACATTCGCGCCCCGATACCTCGACGGATTTCCCACCACTGCCCCGGCCGACACCACCCTGGGCAGCATCGACACGCTGCCCGTGATGGAGGTGCCCACGGCAGGCGAGGCGGTGCCGTTTGCCCGGTCGCCGCTACACGACACGCCGTCGATGGCCCTGCTCATCGCCGGACTGATCGCCGTCGCCCTGTGCTACCACACGGGCTACAAGTATATCGAGAACTTCTTCCACTACATGTTCTCGACGCGCCGCCGCGAGAACCTGTTTGAGGACCACACGGTCAACGAAACCAGCATCCTGGCGGCCCTCATCGCCAACACCTGCATCGTCGAGGGCTTCCTGGTCTATCTGGCCGTGCAGTTGCTGCGCCCACAGTGGACCGCCTCGCTGCAGAGCAGCGTGTTCCTGCACATCGGGGCCTTCTGCCTGATGGCAGTGGGATTCTATGCCGCGCAGTGGCTGATTTACAAGGTGATAGGCTACACCTTCAGCGACAAGGAGGGAACCCGGTTGTGGCTCGACGGCTTCAAGTCATCCCAGTCGTTGCTGGGGCTGCTGCTGTTACCGGTTCTGATCCTGCTCATGGTTTTCACCGCAAATGGCAAAATGCTATTGGCCATCGCCGGCCTACTGTATTTAGTTGTCAGACTTATCTTTATTTATAAGGGATACAGAATTTTTTATAGCAATTTGTCATCGTATCTGTATTTTATTTTGTACCTTTGCGCCGTTGAAATCGTTCCATTGGTCATAATGACAGGTGTAACTATTTGGATTTGTGACCTTTTACAGTAGAAAATAACTAAATGAGCATTAAGAAGATTCTGGTTTCCCAACCAAAGCCAACGTCCGAAAAATCTCCATATTATGACCTTGAAAGGAAATATGGTGTAGAAGTAGTATTCCGACAGTTCATTAAAGTTGAGGGACTCACGTCAAGAGAGTTCAGGCAGTCCAAGATTAATGTGCCTGACTACACGGCTATCATTTTGACTGCTCGCACGGCCGTGGATCACTTCTTCCGCCTGTGTAACGAACTGCGGTATAAAGTGCCCGATACCTTAAAATACTTCTGCGTGAGCGAGACCGTCGCCAACTACCTGCAGAAGTATGTCATCTACCGCAAACGCAAGATTTTCTATAGCGAAACCGGAACGATGGACGGCCTGATCCCCATCATCACCAAGCACAACAAGGAGACCTACCTGATGCCCGTGAGCGACGTCCACAACGACAAGACCGTTGTGCTCGACAACCACAAGGTGAAATATGTCAAGGCCGTGATGTACCGCACGGTGAGCAACGACTTCAAGCCGGGCGAGACCTTCGACTATGACATGGTAGTGTTCTTCACTCCTGCAGGCATCAAGTCCTATACCAACAACTTCCCCGACTACATGGAGCGCAACGTGGTGGTCGCCGCCATGGGATCGACCACGCTCGAGGAGGCCGCCAAGATGGGCCTCAAGGTGGACATCACCATCACTCACGAGACGCCCTCCATGGCCAGCGCCATCGAGCATTACCTCAAGAAGACCCAGAATGAGGAGCCTGAGGAAAAGGACGAGCCCAACGACGCACCCGAGGCCACCAGTGCCGACGAGCCTCAGCCCCAGCCGGTGAAGGCAACCGCCGCCGTCAAGGCTGCCACCCAGGAGGACGACGAGGCAGCACGACTGCTCGCCGAGAAGCGTTCACTGGCTTCCAAGAAGGCCGCTGCAACCCGACGTGCCAAGGCCGAAGCCGCCAAGGAGGCCGCCAGGAAACGCTCGGAGGCCGCCAAGAAGGCTGCCGCCACCCGCCGCGCCAAGGCCGAAGCCGCCAAAGAGGCCACTGCACCCAAGGCCATCCAGGTGACCGGAGCATCGGACCTGGCCGCCAAGCGCTCGGAGGCTGCCAAGAAAGCCGCCGCTACCCGCCGTGCCAAGGCCGAAGCCGCCAAGGAGGCCGCCAGGAAGCGCTCGGAAGCCGCCAAGAAGGCCGCTGCAACCCGACGCGCCATGGCCGAGGCTGCCAAGAAGAAATAGTAAAGTCGCAAGACCATCATTTTTGTGGGGTGTGCATCCAAGCGTACCCCATATTTTTTATAATTTTGCATCCTGATATGGATCACAAACTCAAAAAAGACGAGAAACTGTGCAGCCGCACGGCGGTGAACCTGCTCTTTGACCAGGGCAAGTCGCTCATGGCGTTCCCGCTGCGGGCGGCCTACAGGCTGCGTCCCCGCGGCGAGCATCCCGTGCAGTTCCTCATCTCCATCCCCAAGAAGCGCATCCGCCGTGCCGTGATGCGCGTCACCCTGCGTCGGCGCGTGCGCGAGGCCTACCGCCTCACGCGGCGCGAACTGCTCATGCCAGGGCTCGACCAGTCGGGATGGGGCGTGGACATCGCCTTTGTCTATCTGGACAAGGCTCCCGCGCCCTACCATGTGATCCACGAGAAGATGACCTCGCTGCTCCAGCGCATCGCCACGGCCGCCGAGCAGCAACCACCCGTCAATGACCCAGAGCCGCAATGAACAGCATCCTCGATGGAATCGTGCAAACAGGGCGGGCAGTGCTGCACGCCATCGGCTGGGTCCTCATCCTGCCCATCCGCTTTTACCAGAAGTATATCTCGCCGTTGAAGCCGCCGACGTGCCGGTTCACGCCCACGTGCAGCCAGTATGCCATCGAGGCCATCCGCAAGCACGGCCCCTTCAAGGGATTGGCCCTGGCCGTGTGGCGCATCCTGCGCTGCAATCCCTGGGGCGGCAGCGGCTATGACCCCGTGCCATGAATCGCGCCATCCTCGACATCCACACCCACCGGCTCGACGCCACCGCGGCACTCATCGCCGTGGATCCACGCCAGTTTGACCCGCAGCCCAGCCGCTGGTATGCAGTGGGATTCCACCCGTGGCACGGCATCGACCTGCTCACCGATGCAGACTACGACCTGCTGGAACAATGTGCCGCCCACCCGCAGGTGCTCGCCATCGGCGAGACGGGAATGGACACCCTGCGCGGCGCCACGCTCGACGAACAGGGAGCCGCCTTGGCCCGCCACCTGCAACTGGCCCGTCGAATGGGACTCCCCGTCATCGTCCACAACGTGAGAGCGACCCAGCACATCCTCAGCATCCGCCACAAGGCCGGCCTCGACGACGTGGTGCTGGCCATCCACGGCATGAGGGGCAATGAACATGTCGCACGCACGTTGCTCGACGCCGGATGCTACCTGTCCTTCGGGGCCCGCTTCAACCCTGCAGCCCTGCTGGCAACACCCCATGACCGCCTGCTCATCGAGACCGACGAGGCCCCAACCTCCATCCACGAGGTGGCAGCGTCCGTTGCCGCCTGCCTGCACCTCACCGCCGCCGAGATCCTCGACATCGCCACCTCCAACGCCGAGACGCTGCTCACCAAGCCCTGACCACCCCCCCAAAAAAAAGGAACGATATAGCAGTTGGCCCTGCGTTGAAACGTCTAGGCATTAAACCGTGCTAACGCACGGGAAATTAAACGAAAATTTAATTTTAAAATTAATTTGATTAATTTCCCGCCCGCAAGGGCGGTTAATACCACCGATGGGCCAACATCTATATCATCACCAAAAAAAATTCTGGTCCAGCGATTGAACCCATCACTGAACCAGAACCCTGGTCTTAATATATGTGCCTCGTGTACCGGCTTATTCAGCCTCGGTCGCGCGGGCCTTGATAGCGCGTGATACCGACTTCACTGCCACAGCCTTGCTGGCGTCGGCGGGAGCCTTGGAGGGCAATGCCTTGGAGGGCTCGTAGTATCCGCCATAGGGGCGATAGGCCGTGTACTCATAGAAGCGGTGGTCGGTCGAGAGAATCAGGTAGCCACGATCATCATAACCGAAGTAGAGGCTCTCAAAATCGCCGTCATAGTACCTGATATACAGCCTGTTGCCACGGGTCTCCCAATCAAAGTCTACATAGGACAAGCCATAGTTAGAGTAGAAGGTATAACGGCCCGTGTAGTTGTAGTAGAAGTCATAGCGCACCACGTCATAACCCATGATATCGTAGGAGCCATAGCGGTCAGCGCCGTATTCGGACACCCAGGAGCCGACAATATCGTCAACATAGTAGGGCGAGTCCCAGTCGTGGCACGAGGTCATCGTCATGGACAGCAGTGCCAGCATTGCAATCATGTAAATCTTTTTCATAGCTTTAATGAGTTTAGATGAGTTGACAAAATGCAAAATTAAACAATTCCTCGGAATATTTCCAAAATCTGGCAGAAAAAGCGCATGCCACCGGTGTGATGTAGTGGCATGCGCCACCCGGAAATTACGTTTTCTTGACTTACTGGAAGCCTAAAAATTCACACCTATGTTTAACGTGAAGCACCCGTTGTGGGTATCGTTGAAGTTGTCTTGTCCGATGTTTGCCAGGCCGATGTCATAGCTGGCATCCATGTAGAGCATATTGTAGCCCACGCCGCAGCCGATCTTGAGGCCACCGTCGAAGCGGTTGAAGTAACCGTCGTCATAGGAGCTGAACGCCGTCCTCGTGCCGTAGTTCTTGATGTCGCCGTCGGTGCCCAGGGCCAGATAGCCGCCCGCATAGGGCTGGATGGACGTCTGATTGCCGATGAAGTGCTTGTACTTGATCAACAACGGCACTTCCAGATAGTTCAGGTCGTAGGTGAACTTGTTGTTGCCCGATCCGCTCTTGCCGCCCTTCTGGCTATAGTAGAGGCCTGTCTCCAGGAAGAGGGGCGCACGCCAGGTGAGTTGGGTGCCGGCAGCAACGCCGATGTTCAGTCCCGACTGGAAGCTGTTGCCGTCGAGCAACTGGCTGTCGCTATTGACGTGGGAGGCGTTCAGGCCCACACGCAGGCCGAAATAGTAGCGGTGCCAAGCGATATACTCGTTGCCGTGGCGTCCCACCGTCTGCACCCGGGGTTGCGGCGTGCGGCCGTAGTAGCGGCCGGGTTGGGCGATGGCGGGCAGAGCCAGCATCATACACAACAGGGATAGGAGAATCGTCTTTTTCATAATCGGTCATGTTTAAAAAGTTATTGTTTCTTGACCTTTAGACCCAAGGGCTGCAGCGAGGTTTAAGCGCCACAGGAGGGCAAAACGATGAGCAGAACCAGCAAAACGACCAACGGGAAGATTTAACCGACCAACCAGGACAGACGACCCACGGAAAACGGTGTCTGCAAGCACCGGTTACAGGAACAGGGAATGGGATTTGAGCAACTTGGAGATGGTGAGCCAGCTCACCTCATGATTGAGCAATAGGCCGCCCAGGATAAGGAGAACCAGCACAAGCAGATAGACCAGGTAGGCCTTGCGCCAGCGACGCTGGGTAAAGACATGATACAAGGCGAACAGCACCATCGGCACCATCAGGGGCTGGAAAGGCAGGACATAGCGTGCCATGGTACCGCCCATGACATAGGCCAGACCCACATACACGATGACAGGCCACCAGGCCCACAAGCCGATATTGAAATGGCGCCGCCAGCTCATGAACAGGCAATAGAACAAGGCCGTGCCGCCGAACAGATACCATCCATAGCTCATCCTGGAGAAGAAAGCCAGCCAGTAGGGCTCCTCATCGACCAGTATCCAGGGCACAGGCATGGGCAGGAAAAACTGCACGGCCATCGTCACCGGCAACAGCAGGACGCGGTGCAGCGGCGAGTACAGGAAGTAGAAGCCGATGATATTCAGATTATAGGAGTGGTTGAAGGAGCGCTGCATGTTCCAGCCGCCGTCCACGATCTCGGCGTGACGGTAGAAGGAATAACCGGCAAAGTGATTGCCCAGAAACATCATCACGGCAATCGCCGCCAGCAGGCACAGCGCCAGCAGCCAGTCGCGGCGCAGGTGAGGCAATGCTATCAAGATGACCCCAAGAGCGATGGAATAGAGGAATGTCGTGCGCACAAACGCCAATAACAGGCAGGCAACCAGGAATATCACGATGTCGCGTCCCAGGCGATGGCGCTCGTCATCACGGGCCACCATCGAGGACAATGCATACCCGACCATCGTGACCGACAAGAAGGTCGTCGCCTCCTTCAAGATAGTGACACCCGAGGCCAGATAGTAGAGCAACGGGCACATCAGCAGCATGCCGCACAATACCAGGCTACTGTCCGAGAGCGGAATGCGCCGCGAGAGCACCCGGCGCGTCATCATGCCGGTCAACACCACCGACACCATGGTGAACATCATGTTGATGGCCTGGGGCCAGATGACACTGACGCCCAGCACCTTCCACATCGCCACCATCATCAACGGGAAACCGGGAAAAATGCCGCCGTCATACTCAGCGCTGCCGTCATACTCCTGCAGGGCCCACTTGTAGAGACTGCGGGCATCACCCGACAAGTTGGGCCGCTGCAATGAGCACCCTTCGGGTCTCGCCCACTCCACCAGGCAATCCCATGCCACAAAACCCATGAACAGAGCTATCAACAGCAGGACAAGATGGGCGGCGGCACTGGTGCCACGGGCACGCTTGAGCAACAAGAGCGGGACGAGATAGGCGACCAGATAACTCACGGTGATGGACAAGCCATCGGCAAGACCGAAGTGGCTCGCCGAGGCCACACCGAGCACAGCAAGGGCTATCACCTCGACAATCAACAATAGCATCCCAGGCATTGTCATCTTCGTCCCCATGAATAAGTCACAATAGTATCTAATCGCGATGATTGAATAGTGCAAAAGTATAACTTTTAATTAGAATTGACAATTTTTTTGGCTCATGCGTCTCTTTTTTCGGTGAAAACATCTAACTTTGTATGTTTAAATCAAACCAAATTACCACCCAATGAGCGGCAAACCGATGAAAATAGACGTGGATCAAGTGCTCAGGGCAAGATTGCCCCGGCACTACCGCTATATCCCGCGGTTTGCTGTCCGGTGGCTGGAACGCATCATCTGCCAGGACCGTCTCAACGCCATCCTCCAAAAGATGGCAGGCAAGGACAGCGTGGATGCCGCCACTGCCGCCCTCGACGAGATGGACATCACGGTCGAGGCCGTGGGCCTGGACAAGTTGCCGACCGGCCGGTTCATGTTTGTATCCAACCATCCGCTGGGCGGACTGGACGGGCTCGCCCTCATCTCGCTGCTGGGCAACCGCTATGACCGGAAAATCAAATTCCTGGTCAATGACCTGCTCATGGCCGTGGAGCCGCTGCGCGGTGTGTTCCTGCCAGTGAACAAGTATGGCAGCCAGTCACGCGATGCCGCCACCCAGATCGAGCAAGCCCTGGCCAGCGACAACCAGTTCATCACCTTCCCTGCCGGCCTGTGCTCCCGCATGCAGCCCGACGGCTCGATTGCCGACCTCACGTGGCAGAAGGCCGCCGTCGTCCATGCCGTCACCCACCAGCGCGACATCGTACCGGTATTCTTTGACGCGGCCAACTCCAACTTCTTCTATCGTTTTGCCAAGTGGCGCAAGCGACTGGGCATCAAGTTCAATATCGAGCTCATCTTCCTGCCCAAGGAGATGGTCAAGAAGTGTGGCAGCACGCTGCACGTCGTCATCGGCGAGCCCATCTCCTGGACCACCCTGGATGCATCCCACGCCAAAAAAGAAGCCGCCCGGCTGCGAGAAATTGTCTACACAATGGCCCCATCGCCATCAAAACCCTAAGAGAAACGCCCTATGGAACCTATCATTGAACCCATCCCCGTCGAACTCATTGAGCAGGAGCTCACTCCCGAGCGCCTGTTGAGGCATACCAACAAGGCCGACAACGACATCTATGTCATCACCGCCCACGACTCGCCCAACACGATGCGCGAGATCGGACGGTTGCGCGAAATCTCCTTCCGCTCGGCTGGCGGCGGCACAGGCAAGGCCTGTGACATCGACGAGTTTGACACGATGCCCGTGCCGTGCCGTCAACTGCTGGTGTGGAACCCCGAGAAAAGGGAAATCATCGGTGCCTACCGCTACATCTGCGGCTGGGACGTCGTGGTCGAGAATGGCGTGCCCCACATCGCCACGGGACACATGTTCAAGTTCAGTCCCAAATTCCTGAACGAGATCCTGCCCGTGACCATCGAGTTGGGACGCTCGTTTGTCAGGCCCGAATACCAATCGACGCGCGAGGGGGCAAGGGCGCTGTTTGCGCTCGACAACCTGTGGGATGGTCTGGGAGCCCTCACGATAGTGTATCCCGAGGTTAAATACATGTTCGGCAAGATGACGATGTACCCCAGCTATGTGCGCGTCTGCCGCGACATGCTGCTGTGCTTCCTGAACCTCTACTTCGGCGACAAGGACAATCTGGTGGTGCCCATCGACCCGCTGCCCGGCACCCGCAACAATGACCCCGAACTGATGTCACAGTTCGTTGGCAACGACTTCCGCGAGGACTACAAGCGGTTGAACACCTTCATCCGCCAGCACGGCATCAACATCCCGCCGCTGGTCAACGCCTACATGGGCCTCTCGCCCAAGATGCACATGCTGGGCACTGCCGTCAACCGCGAGTTTGGCGACGTGGAGGAGACGGGTATCCTCATCAACCTCGACGAGATTGCCGACGAGAAGAAGCGCCGCCACATCGACACCTACCTCGAGCATCTGGCTCATATACTCAACAATAATCCTGACAACGCACATGATCAGTAAAATCCTGTTATCACTCCTGCTGTCACTGTCCTGTGCCACAACGATGCTGGCACTGGACGCAACCGACACTATACAGAACAAACTTGACCAATTGGCCGACTCGTCCGTGCTGCACGTTTGCCCCGCCGCGATTTCACACGTCGATAATCAATACAGTTTCGGCCTCATCGCCAATGCGGGCAACAGTGAGTTGGCGCCCTACTACATCAGTTCCAACTGCGGCGGTGTCACCACCCAGCAATACTCGGTCCTCGCCCGGGCCGCGATATGCCACAACATGTCCACAACCAAGCGCTTCTCCTGGGGTGCGGGCCTGGATGTGTGGGGCGGCTATGCCTCCAGTGCGGGCTACCAGCGCTATGTGGACGACGACCAGTTTGAGACACAACAGCAGCATCCTGCACGGGTGTGGATCCAGCAGGCCTATGTCGAGGCCAAGTACCGCAGCATCTTTGCCGTGGCGGGCCAGGCCTGCAAGTCCTCGCCCATCGTCAACGGTTCGCTCAGCAGCGGCGACCTCGTGTGGAGCAACAATTCACGGCCTCCCGTGGGCCTGCGTGCTGGATTCATCGACTTCCAGAACATCCCGTTCACCCGGGGGTGGGTGCAGATCCAGGGCGAGTTCGGATACTTCCGCGAGCTGGACGACAAGTGGCTCGAGAACCACTACAACTACTATAACCACTTCATCACCACCGACAAATGGCTGCACTACAAGAGCCTGCACTTCAGGACCAAACCCAGCCAGCCCCTGGTGTTCACCATCGGTGCCCAGTCGGCTTGCCAGTTTGGCGGCACGGCCACCTACTATGAGGGCGGCCAAGTGACCCGCACGGTCAAGATGGATGCCGACGCCAAGGCCTTCTGGCGCACGTTTATCGCCGGCAGTGGCGGCAACAGCGCGGGCGACTCCTTTGTCGAGGGCAATCACTTGGGCACCTGGGACATCGCGCTCGACTATCACTTGCCCAACTACGGCACCCTGCGTGCCTACACCCAGTGGCTGTGGGAAGACGGCTCGGGCATCGGCAAGATGAACGGCTTTGACGGCCTATGGGGCCTGGAGTTCCGTCAAGACCCCTTTAATTACATCTCGGGCGTCGTCATCGAGTATATCGACTTCACCAACCAGAGCGGTCCCATCCACTGGACACCCAACGACCGTCCCGGCACGCCCATCACCAGCCACTCCTCGGGTGCCGACGACTACTACAACAACTACATCTACAACGGTTACCAGAGCCGCGGCATGTCCATCGGCTCACCGTTCGTCAAGTCGCCGCTCTACAACCAGGACGGCTACATGCGCTACCGCGACAACGTGCTGCGCGGCTTCCATGCCGCCGTCGAGGGCTGGTTCACCACCGAGTGGTACTATCGCGTGCGAGGCTCCTACCGCAAGGCATGGGGCACCCCGCTACTTCCCCGTGCAGGCAGCGTCGATGACTTCTCGATGGCCTTGCAGGTCGATTATTCTCCCTGTTGGCTCAAGGGCGGGAAGGTCGATGGCCTGTCGATTGGCGCCACCGTGGCCATGGACCACGGCAAACTATACGGCAACAACTGGGGCGCACAACTGGGCATCTCCTACAGTGGAAACTTTAATTTCAAGAAATGATGAAAAAGACATTATTATATATTGCATCTCTTGTCGTGGCTGTGCTGCTCCTGGGCGGCTGCACGCGCAATCACGGCGACATCGGCATCTGGTTCGGCACCTGGCACGTCGAGCAGATTACCGCCGACGGCACCCCCGTCAACGACGTCAAGGGCGACTACTTCTTCCAGTTCCAGAACAAGGTCTTCAGGGTATCGCAGGTCTATGGCCACGAGCAACTGGTCGAGAGTTTCGGCACCTGGAATGAGAGCGAAGACGGCACCAAGATGACCATCTCCTTCCCCGACCCCTCGGCCTATTACATCGAGATGCCAGGTCTTGAGGCCAACAACGAGTTCACCGTCACTCGCTCATCGTCCCGGGAGGTCACCTTCACCAAGGCCGATGCCGCTGGCACCACATTTGCTTACCACCTCAAGCGGCAACCGTGAATCGGCGGCCAGCAACGGGTGGGAGCAACACAAAAACCGAAAAAAACAGCGATAAAGCGACGGATTATTAAAAAAATTCCTATATTTGCACGTTTTGAGAGAATAATAACAACTAAAATATTGATTTGATTATGAGACTTGAAGGAAGACGCGAAAGTGAAAATGTGGAAGATCGCCGTGGTATGGGCACCGGCACCAAGGTGGGCATCGGTGGCATCGGCGGACTGATCATCGCCGGATTGATCACCTTGTTGATGGGCGGCAATATCGGTGACGTGCTGGGCATGGCTGTGCAGAACGGCGGCCAGGCCGAGGGCCAGGTTGAATACACCCAGGAGGAAGAGGAGCTCGCCAAGTTCTCGAGACAGGTCATTGCCAGCACCGAGGACATCTGGTCACAGATTTTCAAGGAATATGGCATCGGTGAGTATCCTGCACCCACACTGGTTTTATACCGTGGCGGTACCCAAACGGCCTGCGGACAAGGACAGGCTGCTATGGGTCCCTTCTACTGCTCTGGAGACCAGAACGTCTATCTTGACCTCTCGTTCTTCCAGACGATGGACCAGCAACTTGGCGTGAAGGGTGACAACTCCAGCCTCGCCAAGGCCTATGTCATCGCCCACGAGGTGGGACACCACATCGAGTACCTGATGGGTACACTGGACAAGGCCCATCGCAAGATGCAGGCTAGCAGCCAGACCAATGCCAACAAGTACAGCGTGCGCCTGGAGTTGATGGCTGACTTCTATGCTGGCGTTTGGGCCCACTACGAGAGCAGGATGTTCGGCTCCATCAGCGACAAGGACCTGCAAGAGGCTATCGACTGCGCCCAGAAGATCGGCGACGACTACCTGCAGAAGCGCGCCCAGGGTTATGCCCAGCCCGAGAGCTTCACCCACGGCACCAGCGCCCAGCGCATGAAGTGGTTCAAACTCGGCTACCAGACGGGCGACGTGCGCCGCGCCACCACCTTCCAGGAAAGCGACGCCACCCTGTAAACTCATCACATTAATATTGAGTACACTCCCGACCATTGGCAACGTTGACTTTGTAACGTTGCTACTTATATTATTACTGATTAAAATATCATAATTTGTCATCTCAAACCTGCGAGTATTACTATCAATTCTCGAGAATAATCATTAATAGTACCGGACTGTTTTCATAGATTCAAACATGAATAAGGACACTTTCAAAAAAATAGTAAATATCTTTTTGCTTCCATTCAGAGAGCATTTTATGTTGTTTTTTCTACTTTCCTTATTAACAGCATTTGCTCATAGTGTTGGATATTTTACTACTGAAAACTTCCTGACTTTTAATTCATTTGTTGCAATCATCATGCATTGCATCAGTCTTTCTTACATTGCCACGTTACTTATTGCTGTTATTCGTGGGAAGGTATTAAAGAGAATAGTACTCGTGGTTTTATTTATGTATGTAGTCATTGATTTTATCATCAATTTCTATTGTGCATTTTATTTGCATCTTTTATTTGATAATGATGTTGCTTTGCTCATCAAGGAAACGGATCCTAGCGAAATTAATGAATTCTTTAGTTCTTTGGTACCAACATGGATGGTATTAAGTATTTTAGGCATTTTTCTGCTTTTCATCTTGCTCTGGTGGTTCATTAAGCGACACAACTTGAAATTCAATTTAAACACAAAAGCATCTGTGTTAGCAATGGGATTTGTCGGTTTATGTATGTTAGGAAATCTACGAGTATGGGAGGTCTGGGAATTTGGGCCTTTCAGCCCGTTTCACACTTTTGCCCAGCAAGATAATCCGTCAGATTTGAGATCCTATTATTCCCATCCACAACTTATATTTGATAACAAGCAAGAGCTCCCTACAAATATCGTCCTCATTATTGGAGAATCTTTTGGCAGAAGCCATAGTTCAGTCTATGGTTATCAAAAGTTGACAAATCCGCTTCTCACAAAGCTCAAGGATAATCATTTACTATTCTCCTTTGATAGCATTGACTCACCAGCATCCCAAACAGCCAAGTCACTGAGGTATATGTTAAGCACCTATGATCTAGATCTTCATCATGAAAACAAAGAAAAAAAATGGTTCGAGTACATCTCACTCATTGAATTGATGCACGAATGTGGCTATAACTGTTATTGGTTTGGTAATCAAGGACGTGTCGGAGATCATAATGGACCAACCAGAGCTTATGCACAAGCATGTGATTATCAGTGGTTCTTGCAGAAGGATAACATTCGAGACCAGTCAGACATTGTTTTAGTGGACTCAACACGTCACTATGTCAATCAGATCAGTCACAAGAATCATAATTTCATCATTTATCACATGAAGGGCTCTCATTTTGACTATAGCAAGCGATACCCAGCAGAATTTGCCCACTTCTCCGTGAATGATTATCCATCAGATCCGCAAAGTCATCGATCTGTATTATCTTCATATGATAATTCTATACTTTACAATGACTATATTGTAAACGAAATTATGGCGTTTTTTAAAGAGACAGAATCGATTATTATCTATCTGTCGGATCATGGACAAGTCATGTATCGCAATAGCAAAGACCCCGATTACTATGCCCACGGAAGAAAGGAGGATCCTGTTGATTATGCGTGTGGTATTGAAATCCCATTCTTTATTTATGCTTCGCCATTGTATCAGCAGAAACATTCAGACGTCATGGAGCGTATTAAATACCGCCAGGATAATCCAAAGAACTGGAACAGTGATAATCTTCCCTATTTCATTCTAGATTTGATTGGTGTTAAAGAAATCAATCATGAGAACATCCAATCAAAATCAGTACTAAAAATGACCTTCGATAAATGCTGTTGAAGGTCATTTTACTTGAAAGCTACTTCTTGCGGTAGATGGCGGTGAAGGTGCGGCCGCTGGAGGTGCCCAGGCGGCGGGCCGAGAAGAAGCGGTCGGCCTCACAGCGGGAGCAGTGTCGCGAGGTGACGATGTTGTCACCGGCGAGACCGGCGGCCATGAGGACGAGCCGGTTGGCGGCACGCAGGTCGATGTGGGCCTTGCCGGTAGCGGCATTACGTTTAACAATGGCATCAAGGTCAAAATCGGCCTGCCTGAAGGCTTCTACCACCTCGTCGCCCACCTCAAAGCAGTACTGGCAGATGCTGGGTCCCATAGCCGCCACAATGCGGTCGGCACGGGCACCCTGACGGCACATCTCCTTGACGACAGCCTCGGCGATGCGCCCAACGGTGCCGCGCCACCCGGCATGGGCCGCGGCAATGACGCCCGCCTCGGGGTCGGCAAGGACGATGGGCACACAGTCGGCAGTGTTCACGCCGATGACCACGCCATGCAGCGATGTCACCAGCGCATCAACGCCCTCGAGGGCGGCCTCCTGGCGGTCGATGTCCAGCGAGCGGTAAGCCTCGTCGATGACCGCCACACGGCACGAGTGGGTCTGTCGCGGCATGACGATGTCGTCCAGATCGACAGCCAGCTGCATCGCCAGTGTCAACCGCGCGTCAAGCACCCGCAGGGCATCGTCGCCCACATAGTCACACAAGTTCACGCCGCTATAGGCATTGTGGCGGTCCACCTTGCCACGGGTCGTCGAAAAGGCGACTACACCGGCCAGGGGACGCGAGAAATCCAAACATTCCAGTTCCATCATGATGACAAAGGTAAGAAATATTGCCCATTCCATCACTCGGAATCAGGGAAAAAGAAGTAACTTTGCACCCATGACACTGAATACCGCCAACATTGTCAACTACAAGAACATCGCCGAGGCGCGGCTCGTGTTCTCCCCCAAGCTGAACTGCCTGATCGGCAATAACGGCCAGGGCAAGACCAACGTGCTCGATGCCATCTACTACCTGAGCATGTGCCGCAGCTATGCCGCCACGAGCGACAATAGCGCTGTCATCCGCCACGGTGAGCCCTACATGATGCTCCAGGGCAGTTACACCCGCCAGGACACGCCGCTCGAGATCAGCGTCGCCCTGCAGCGCGGCAAGCGCAAGGTCGTGCGCCGCAACGGCAAGGAATACCAGCGCCTGAGCCAGCACATCGGGCTATTGCCCGTTGTCATGGTCTCGCCCATGGACTGGGACCTGGTGCGCGGCAGCGGCGAGGAACGGCGGCGCTTCATGGACCTGATCATTTCCCAGAACGACAGCGAGTACCTCGATGCCCTCATCCGCTACAACAAGGCCGTCGAGCAGCGCAATGCCATGATCAAGCAGGAGATGCGCGACCCGCTGCTCTATGAGACCGTTGAGCAGGAGATGGAACGCCAGGCTACGCTCATCCACCAGCGACGCAGCCAGTGGGCCGAGCAGTTCCAGCCCATCTTCATGCACTACTACAGCGCGGTGGCCGGCGAGGACGAGACCGTCAGCCTGCAATACAAGAGCCACCTCAACGACGGGACGATGACACAGCACCTGGCGGCAACTCGCGAGCGCGACCTGATACTGGGTTACACCACTCGCGGCATCCACCGCGATGACCTGGAACTGATGCTCGACGACTATCCCATGCGGCGCACGGGCAGCCAGGGCCAGTGCAAGACCTACACCATCGCCTTGAGGCTGGCCCAGTTTGACTTTCTCAAGCAGGGCGGCCCCGCGGTGCCCATCCTGCTGCTGGACGACATCTTTGACAAACTCGACGCCAGCCGCGTGGAGCGCATCGTCGATGTCGTGTCGAGCGACCGCTTCGGCCAGATTTTCATCACCGACACCAACCGCACCCACCTCGACGAGATCGTGGCTCGCCACGGCGGCGGCCACTGCCTGATGCACGTCGAGAACGGACAGGTCACCGTCATGAAAGGAGGTGAACCCGCATGAAGCGCACCGAGGCCCGCAACATCGGCGAGATCATCAACGACCTGCTGCGCCAGGAGAACCTCGACGTCGCTCTCGACGAGCACCGCGCCAGTGCCCTGTGGCCCCAGATCGTGGGCGACGGCATCAACCGCTACACCATCCGCCGCTATGTCAACAATGGCGTGATGACCGTCCACCTGTCATCGGCTTCACTGGCCAACGAACTGATGCTCAACCGCGCCGGCATCATCCAGAGCATCAACCAGGCCCTGGGGCGGGAAATCATCCGCGAGATTATCTTCAAGTGACGCAATGCTGCTTCACTTGTAGGAGGAGTGAGGAGAGTGGAATTAACGACTGAAACAATGAACAACAACATATAGCTATCATCATGAACCACGCTATTGAGGCCCAATATCCCTTCAAGCGCAAGACTCAGGTCCAACTGCGCTTCAACGACATCGACGCCCTGGGGCACGTCAACAACTCGATCTACTTCCAGTTCTTTGACCTGGCCAAGACCGAATACTTTGCCGGGCTGGAAGTCAATGCCGACATCAACTGGTGCCGCCCGTCCATCGTCATCGCCAACGTGAATTGCAGTTTCCTGGTGCCCACGGTGTTCCAGGAGCCCGTCGAGGTGCTCACCCAGTGTGCCCACCTGGGCAACAAGAGCCTGACGCTGCTGCAGCACCTGGTCAACCGCGACACCCGCCAATTGAAGGCCACCTGCGCCACCGTCATGGTCAACCTCGACAACGAGACCAATCTGCCGGCACCGCTGCCCCAGGTGTGGCGCGACGCCATCATCGCCTATGAGGGCCACGAGTGACGCCGCGTCCCTAACCCAGCAGCCTACAGAAAACCAACTTGATAAAGTGTGGCCAACGCTACTGCTGCTGATGCAGCTGCATCAGCAGCTTTCTGATCTTGCGCGATGCGATAAGATTGATGATGTAGCCTGTGACCATCATCAGGATGCCCAATTCGAGGACTACTTTTTTTGAAGTAGACTCAATAACTAAAAACCATGAGATTGTCATTTTCAAATCAATTGCCGCTTGTCACATCAATGTGAACAACCTGTGATGAGGCACAAGATATCCACAAATCGGCACCATGATTCCAAAAACTCAGAACCGACGGCCATCAACTGAAAACTTTTGCTTACCTTTGCAAGTTGAAACCATCAAATACCAATATTTATGGACGTTAAACAGTCAATGAAAGAAATTCTGGAAGCCGAGAGCAAGGCCATACAGAATATACCCGTCACCGACGAATATGAAAAGGCGGTCAACCTCATCGTCGAGCAGGTGAAGCACGAGGGCGGCAAGCTCGTCATCTCGGGCATGGGCAAGTGTGGCCAAATCGCCGACAACATCGCCACCACCTTCTCCTCGACCGGCATCCCCGCCATTTTTCTCCACCCCAGCGAGGCGCAGCACGGCGACCTGGGCGTGGTACAGCCCCACGACGTGATGATATTGCTCTCCAACTCTGGACGCACCAATGAAATCTGTGCCCTGGTATCACTCGCACACAACCTCTATCCACAACTCAAGATCATCGTCATCACCGGTAACAACGACAGCGAGCTGGCCCACCTGGCCGACATCTGCCTGTGGACCGGCAAGACCCAGGAAGTCTGCCCGCTGGGGCTGACGCCCACCACATCGACCACGGTCATGACCGTCATCGGCGACGTGCTCGTGGTCAACACCATGCGTGCCACCGGATTCACCCGCGAGGAATATGCCCTGCGCCACCACGGCGGCTACCTGGGCAGCATTGCCAAGGGGACCAAATACTAGCAGGCCTGTAGCGGCAATCGCTCCAAGCCCATCACTCAAATAAAAAACGGAACTTCAAGAATGAACTCCCTGCCCATCACCGTCGCGCTGCCGCGCTTCAAGAACGACATGACCATTGCCCGAGCGCAGATGGCCAACAACGGCACCATGCCTCCCACGCGGGGCCTGGACGACGGCATCGTCACCGAGATGAAGATGTGCTATACCGACTTCCTCATCGCCAGCAAGCGCGACCTGGAAGCCGAGCAGGTCATCGAGGAGTTCATCTATGACGACGACCGCATGCAGCAGCTGCCCGAGCTCTATGCCGCATGGCTGTGGCTCGCGCGCATGGCCCTGCTCATCGACAGCGGCAGCCCCTCGTTGTCGCTGGGTGCGGCCGAGAATGCCCTGCTCGTCCTGTCCAACCACCTGGGCAAGAAGACCGAGGACTTCAACGCCATCGTCGCCTCGCTCATCTTTCACCTGGCACTGGCCCACCACGACATGGGCGACAACAGCCGGGCCGCCAAGGAGCTCACCAAGGCGCAGCAACTGCTGGAACGCCTCGCCAAGCGCAACGAGGCTCGTTTCTCGGCCATGCTGCTCATGGCCGTCGAGGCCTCGACCGAGGTCATCAAGTCCAAGACCAAACAGATGAACGTCCTGGCCCACTACCAGAGCGCCAGCGAACTCTACATGAGCGAGCTGGACAGCGGCGACGCCAATGCCACGCGCACCGCCATGTCCAACCTGGTCGACACGCTGGGCAAGGAGGGCGACATCATGCTCGAGATGGGCAACAGCCGCAACGCCGTCAAGTATTACACCAAGGCCCTGCGCTACCAGAAGAAACTCGGCGAGAAGATGGGACACCGCGACCTGCAGCTCTCCATCGGCCTGGCCAAGGCGCTGATGCGGCTCATCAACCGCCGTGCCGCCGCCGAACAGCTGCTGCGCTCCATGCTGCCGCTGGCCCAGCGGCTAGACGCCACCGCCGAGGCCCACGAGATACAAGAACTACTGAACAATAAAAATAAAAACGTGAACATCATGACATTGCTCAAGAGTATCTTTACCGCTGCCCTCATCATCGTGGGCACCCTGGGCCTGCAGGCCCAGCACATCGTCGGCCATCGCGGCTCGCAGTGGGGCGTGGAGAACACCCGCGCCGCCTTTATCAACGGTGCCGATGCCGGCGCATGGGGCCTGGAATGTGACATCCGCGTCACGGCCGACGGCACCTTCGTCATCAGCCACGACAATACCTACAAGCGTCTGGGAGGTCCCGAGACCAAGATCGAAGACATGTCCACCCAGGACGTCCTGGGGACACGGCTGACCAGCAAGCGCCACGGCATCACCTATGCCGGCACGCCCTGCACCCTCGGCGAGTTTCTCGACCTCTGCAAGGAGCGCAACGTCGTCCCTGTTGTCGAGGTGAAGGTGTGCTCCAACATCCACAGCAACACCGATGCCGAAAACGAGCCCGTTTTTGACGGCATCCCCGCCCTCATCAACCTGATTGACCAGAAGGGCCTCACCGACAAGGTTGTCATCATCTCCTTCATGCCCGGCGTGGTGGACTTTATCCACCGTCACTACAGCGACGTCACCGTCCAGGTGCTTGCCGGCGACCAGGACGGCACCATCGACGAGTGGGTGGACTGGTGCATCGAGCACAAGATGGACCTCGATGTCGTCCACACCATCATCACCAAGGCCGCCGTCGACCGCATGCACCAGGCCGGCCTCAAGGTCAACGTCTGGACCGTCGATAAGGTCGAGGACTTCAACCGCGTCAAGGACATGGGCGTGGACTTCATCACCACCAATGCCCGTTTCCCCAAGGAACTGTAACACCCCACTCCTTCGCGCCCTAGCGTGAGCCCCCCAAGCGGCTTATTCCAGACAACCGTAATGTTGCACCTCAAAAAGTAGACACTGGAAGGCAGGAAAATGACTTAATGTTGTACCTTTGTGTCGCGGATAGTTTATTGTCCTCCGTATTGAGGGCGTAGCCCGAAAGGAGGGGGACAATAAACGTGGTATCTCAACATC
>JAFTFA010000177.1 GCA_017449785.1 Muribaculaceae bacterium
ATCCCGGCAGCGGCAACGCCGCGCCCACGGCGCCACTGCCCGCGACCCCGCCGCGACAGGCCCCGCCCGTGCAGCCCGCTCCGTCAAGTCCTCAATGATACAGTACATATTATAAAGAATCCCAACCGCTTTGGACCCAAGTTACTCATCACCGCTGATTATCGCGCTCATCGCGCTGCTGTGCTCGGCCTTCTTCTCGGGCATGGAAATCGCCTTTGTCTCCTCCAACAAGGTGCGTGCCGAGATCGAGATGGCACGCGGAGGCATCATCAACCGCATCCTCAACGTCTATTACAGCAACCGCGAGATGTTGATCTCGACGCTGCTCATCGGCAACAATATCGCCAACATCGTCTATTCCATGGCCATGGCCAAGCTATTGACCATCCCCCTGCAGGTGTACATCAGCAACGAGGCCGTCCTGCTGCTGGCACAGACGCTCATCGCCACGCTCATCATCCTCATCTTCGGCGAGTTTGTGCCCAAGACCATCTTCCGCATCAACCCTAACGCATCGCTGCGCACCGCCTCGATACCGCTCTACATGGTCTATTGTGTCCTCTACCCCATCTCGCGATTCACCGAGTGGCTGTCGGCGCTGCTGATGAAGGCCTTCGGCATCAAGATCGACACGACCCGCATGCGCCTGTTGACGGTCGATGAGCTCGATGCCTACCTGCAAGAGAACATCGACAAGCACGAGGACGAGAACAAGACGGTCGAGCGCGAGGTCAAGATATTTGAGAACGCGCTGGACTTCAGCGACACGCGGCTGCGCGACTGCATGGTGCCCCGCAACGAGATTGTCACCGTCGATGTCGCCGACACCACCCGCGACGACCTCGTCAAGCTATTCACCAGCTCGGGATTGTCCAAGATTGTCGTCTATAAGGAGAACATCGACGACGTCATCGGCTTCATCCAGGTGAGCGAGCTGTTTGTCACCGACGTGGACTGGAAGACGCGCATCAAGCCCGTCCTGTTTGCCCCCGAGACGCTGCTGGCCCGCAAGATGATGCAGCAGCTGATGGACGAGAAACGTTCCATGGCCATCGTGCTCGACGAGTTTGGCGGCACCAGCGGCATGGTCACCCTCGAGGACCTGGTAGAAGAAATCTTCGGCGAAATCGAGGACGAGCACGACCGCAACCACCTCGTGGCACGACAGCTGGGCGAGAACAGCTACGAGTTCGCCGGGCGCATGGAGATCGAGGAAATCAACGAGCGCTTCCACCTCGACATCCCCGAGAGCGACGACTACCAGACGCTGGCTGGCTACCTGCTCAACGAGGAGGAGGCCATCCCCAACGTGGGCGACATCATCGAGCTGCCGCCCTACCGCTTCACCATCGAGCGCAAGACCGCTGCCCGCATCGAGCTCATCAAGGTCGATGTCATCGAGCCCGGCGAGAAGAAATAACCTTGAAATCGGGCCTCAATAGCCTCTTTTGGCCAAAAAAATGGGCTATTTTGTCAAAAAAATGCCCAAATATTTGCAAGATTGAAAACATTTGTACTATCTTTGCACCGCATTTCGCCAGAAATGTGACCAGGTGTGTTAGTTCAGTTGGTTAGAATACCTGCCTGTCACGCAGGGGGTCGCGTGTTCGAGTCACGTACACACCGCTACGGGAGATGTCCGCAAGGATGTCTCCCATATCTTTTTTCCCCCCTCGGACCCAAGGCTGTTTTCCCTATTACCACATTCCCACCGAAAACCATTGTCCACAATATTTTTTTAAAAAAAACGGCATATTCGTGACAATTGTCAAATATAATCATTAACTTTGCATATCACTATAAAGAAAAGTCGCATTAACCAACCAACTTACAAGTTATACCAATAACCCATTCTTAATTCCTAATTGTTATGAAGAAATTTTTATTACTACTGATGGCAGCCATGCTGCTACCGCTCGCATCTAGAGCACTGACGCTGGAACCCAACCAGCGCATCATGGGTCACTACACCACCGACGAGTGGACCGACAACGGATGGGGCAAAACCTACCTGACTGGCCTCAACACCGTTGCTACCGACATCACGGCCGATGAGCTCGCCGTCTTCCAGGGCAGCAAGATCGTGGCCTTCCGCATGGCGCTGGCACAATCAGCACCCGTTTCACGCGTGTTTGTCATGCCGCTCGACACCAATGGCCAGCCCACCGGCGAGGTCACCGAGTGGGAATGCAACGTCTCGGCCCAGGGCTGGAACATGGTCCAGCTGGCTACCCCCTACCTGATCAACCTGCCCGAGGGCTGCGGCCTGAGAATCGGCTTTGACTACACGCAGCAGGGCAAGAACGACAAGGTCATCTCGGCTGTCAATGTGGGCACTATCTATCCCACATGGAGCTACCGCAATGGCAAGTGGCTCAACTACGGTATCAACACCAACGGCAACCTGAGCTTGCAGTGCATTACCGAGAACGACAACTATCCCGAGTACATCGTGCGCATTGCCAACCTCTCCTGCAGGTCGATGGTCAAGACCGGCGACGACCTGGGCTTCTCGTTCCAGGCCCGCAACCTGGGTGCCGGCGAGATTCTTCCCGGCGACGTCACCTTTGATGTCGCTATCGACGGCAACTACGTCAAGACCATTTCCAACACCGCCGCCATGCAATTCGACTTTGACTACGTCATGGGCAATGTCAACACCGCAGGGCTCGAAGCCGGCGTGCACACCCTCAGCGTGACGATGAGCACCCTCAAGGGCGAGCCCGTCGAGAACCCCGTCACCCTGACGGCCACCTTCAAGAACTTTGACTACGGCTACACCCACCAGAAGCACCTGGTAGAGCAGTTCACCTCCACCACCTGCACCTATTGCCCGCAGGGCACGGCCAACGTGCTGGCACTGACCCAGATGCGCGACGACATCGCCTGGGTGAGCGTTCATGGCATCCAGAGCACCGCCAACCCCGATCCATTTACCACCAGCCAGTGTGACACGATCTTCATCGACGTGAACATGGACGGATTCCCCGAGGGCACCTTCGACCGCACGGTCGGCATCGAGAGCGCCAACTCGGTCTGCGCCGTCCTCACGGCACTCTCTCCCTCAACGATGAGCACCTTCCTCGACTATGTCGCCGAAACTCCCGCCTGGGCAACGGTCAACATCAACAGCACCTATGATCCCGCCACCCGCAAGGCCGTCATCACCATCGACGGCGAGATGGTTCCCAACTTCGAGGACATGATGGGCAGCAACAGCAAGCTCTCAGTCTATATCACCGAGGACGGCTTGGTTTATCCGCAGACCAGTGGCGGCTCCGACTATGTCCACAACAATGTCTTCCGCCAGGCCCTCGGCTCTGTCAGGGGTGTTGCCATCAACAAGACCGGTGACAACTACAAGAACGAGTTCACCTTCACCGTTCCCGAGGCATGGGATGCCGACCAGCTGAGCGTGACCGCATTCATCAGCCGCCCGCTGCGCAGCAATGCCTACAACGACATCTATGTCAACAATGCCAACAAGCGCAAACTCGGCGAGTTTGACGAGCCCACCGTCATCCCCGGCGACGTTGACGGCAACGGCAAGGTCAACATCGACGACGTGACCACCCTGATCAACGTCCTGTTGAAGGGCACTCCCGCATCCGACGGTGCCGACGTTGACGGCAACGGCAGTGTCAACATCGACGACGTGACCACCCTGATCAACAAGCTCCTGCGCGGCAATTGATCGGTTCAACGCGGCCATTGCGGGAGCGTGTCCTAAATGGGTAGCTGGAACCTTTGATCGAGCTTCGCTCGAGAAATTAAAATAAAAAATCATTTTGTTAGATTTTTATACAGATTTTTGCTCGATTTCTCGGCCGCTAGGCCGATCAAAAGCCAGCAACTGAATGATCTCGCAATGACGCACTGACACACAGAAAAACCAGCGACCTGTTTCCTCGTGAAACGGTCGCTGGTTTCCTTTGCTCGATTGTTTTCTCGGTCGGGGTACCTGGATTCGAACCAGGGACTTCCTGCTCCCAAAGCAGGCGCGCTAACCGGACTGCGCTACACCCCGAACATGGTAAAGTGGTTGGTTGCTCGCAATTTGAGCGGTGCAAAGGTACACCTTTTTTTAGATATGACAAGGCAAATCAGCGGTTTTTCGCTTTTTTTTGCCTCAGTGACATGATTTGTGGCAAGAATGTAGTAACTTTGTATGTTTAAAACCAATTCAACGACAATTCAACCCTATTCAATACAACAATTCGACAATGTATAGAACCAAGACTAACGGCGAACTTCGTCTGGCCAATGTCGGCGAAGTCGTGACCCTGGCAGGATGGGTGCAGCGCACCCGCAAGATGGGTGGCATGACCTTTGTGGACCTGCGTGACCGCTATGGCATCACCCAAATCGTGTTTAACAACGAGGTGGACGCTGACCTGTGTGAACAGGCCAACCATCTGGGACGTGAATTTGTCATCCAGGTGGTGGGCACGGTGGCCGAGCGCTCGAGCAAGAACGCCAACATCCCCACCGGCGACATCGAGATCATCGCCAGCAAGCTCAACATCCTGAGCGAGAGCATCACGCCGCCGTTCACCATCGAGGACAACACCGACGGTGGAGACGACCTGAGGATGAAGTACCGCTATCTGGACCTGCGCCGCAATGCCGTGCGCCGCAACCTGGAGTTGCGCCACGACATGGCGATCCTCATCCGCAACTACCTTGACGACAAGGGATTCCTGGAGGTCGAGACGCCTATCTTGATCGGTTCCACGCCCGAGGGTGCACGCGACTTCATCGTTCCCTCGCGCATGAATCCGGGCCAGTTCTACGCTCTGCCCCAGAGCCCCCAGACGCTCAAGCAGCTGTTGATGGTGGCTGGTTTTGACCGCTACTTCCAGATTGCCAAGTGCTTCCGCGACGAGGACCTGCGCGCCGACCGCCAGCCCGAGTTCACCCAGATCGACTGCGAGATGAGCTTTGTCGATCAGGAGGATGTGATCGAGATCTTTGAGGGCCTGGCACGCCACCTGTTCAAGAAGGTGCGCGGTGTGGACCTGCCCGAGAAGCTCGACCAGATGACCTGGCACGACGCGATGCGCCTCTACGGCAGCGACAAGCCCGACCGCCGCTTCGGCATGACCTTTGTCGAGGTGGACGATGTGCTCAAGGGCACGGGCACCTTCCCCGTGTTCAACGAGGCCAACTACATCGGCGCCATCTGCGCGCCCGGCTGTGCCGACTACACGCGCAAGCAGCTTGACGGCCTGGTGGACTTTGTGAAGCGCCCGCAGGTGGGAGCCAAGGGGTTGGTCTATGTCAAGTTCAATGCCGACGGCACCGTCAAGAGCAGCATCGACAAGTTCTATGAGCCCGCCGTGTGGCAGCAGCTCAAGAAGAAGATGGGTGCCAAGGACGGTGACCTCGTGCTCATCATGAGCGGCGACAACGCCAACAAGACCCGCGTGCAGCTGTGCACCCTGCGCCTGGAGATGGGCGACCGTCTGGGCCTGAGGGACAAGAACAAGTTTGAGTGCCTGTGGATCATCGACTTCCCGCTGTTTGAGTGGAGCGACGAGGAGCAGCGCCTCATGGCGACCCACCACCCGTTCACCATGCCCAACCCCGACGACATCCCCTTGCTCGACGAGCATCCCGAGAAGGTCAGGGCCAAGGCCTACGACTTCGTGTGCAACGGCATCGAGGTGGGCGGCGGCAGCCTGCGTATCCATGACGGCAAGCTGCAGGCCAAGATGTTTGACATCCTGGGCTTCACTCCCGAGCGCGCCATGGCACAGTTCGGCTTCTTGATCAACGCCTTCAAGTACGGTGCACCTCCCCACGCTGGTCTGGCCTTCGGTTTCGACCGCTTCGTGTCGATCATGGCCGGCCTGGACAGCATCCGCGACTGCATCGCCTTCCCCAAGAACAACAGTGGCCGCGACGTGATGCTCGACGCTCCCAGCCCCGTAGATCAGAGTCAGCTCGACGAGCTCTACATCGACGTGGACCGCGATCGCCTCAAGGCCGAGAACAAGATGAATTAAGTTGAGTAAGTTGTTAGTTTTAAGTTTTAAGTTGTAAGTTGGGACTAACAACTAACAACTTAAAACTTAAAACTTAAAACTTAAAACTTCAACCCATGCTTATCCGAGAAATCACCGACGCTATCGAGCAGTATGCCCCCCTGCGGTTGCAGGAGGAGTGGGACAACGCGGGCATCCAGGTGGGTGACCCCGAGGCCGAAGTCACCGGTGTGCTGCTGTGCACCGACGCGACCGAGGTCGTCGTGGCCGAGGCCATCGCGCTGGGCTACAACCTGGTCATCTCCCACCACCCGCTCATCTTCCGCGGCCTGAAGAAGATCATGGGCCGCACCCCGGTAGAGCGCACCGTGGCCATGGCCATCAAGCATGACGTGACCATCTACAGCGCCCACACCAACATGGACAGCGCCTGGCAGGGCGTCTCCTTCCGCATGGCCGACAAGATCGGGATGACCAGCGTCCAGTTCCTGGACGACAACTGCGTCCCCCCCTACGGCGAGAGCGAGAGCACATCGGCGGGATGCGGCGTGATCGGCGACATCGAGCCGATGCCAGCCCGCGAGGTGTTGAAGCGCGTCAAGGCGGCATTCGAGGTCGGTGCAGTGCGCTACAGCGGCGACGGCGACACGATGGTATCGCGCATGGCCCTGTGCGGCGGCGCGGGCGGTTTCCTGCTCGACAAGGCGGTCGAGATGGGAGCGCAGCTCTATGTCACGGCCGACATGCGCTACCACGATTTCCTGGACAACAGCCAGCGCATCGTCGTGGCCGACATCGGGCACTACGAGAGCGAACATTTCACAAAAGAGATTTTTTTAGAGATTATTCAGAAAAAAAATCCTACCTTTGCAGTCGCTTTTGCAAAAAACGAGACTAACCAAGTTAATTATCTATAAAGTTTTTAGTTTTAAGTTTTTAGTTTTAAGCGCCATATCCCCCCCGTGGCCCAACGACTGGCGGGGGCGACGGTACTTAAAACTCATAACTTAAAACTTACAACTAAAACTTCACATTTTTTATGGCAACACCAAAGAAAGAACTCACCGTTGAAGAGAAGCTCAAAGCGCTCTATGACTTGCAGCAGAAACTCTCAGAGATCGACGCCATCAAGACGCTCAGGGGCGAACTGCCGCAGGAAGTGCAGGACCTGGAAGACGAGATCGCCGGTCTGCACACCCGCGCTGCCAAGTACCAGGACGAGGTAGCCATCCAGCAGGAAGAGCTGGCGCGCAACCGCGACATCAAGGCCAAGTCCGAGGAACTCATCGACAAGTACACGGCCGATCAGGACAACGTGCGCAACAACCGCGAGTACGACTACCTGACCAAGGAGATCGAGTACCAGACCCTGAACATCGAGCTCGCCGAGAAGAAGATGAACGAGGCAGCACGCCGCGCCGAGGCCCTCAAGGCCGAGATCCAGAAGGCCAATGACATGGTTGCCGACCGCGAGCACGCCCTCGAGGAGAAGAAGAGCGAGCTCAACGAGATCGTCTCCGAGAACAAGCAGAAGGAGGAGACCCTGCGCGAGAAAGCCAAGAAGCAGGAGAACAAGATCGAGGAGCGCCTGTTGACCGCGTTCAAGCGCATCCGCAAGAACACCCGCAACGGCCTGGGCATCGTCACCGTGCAGCGCAACGCCTGCGGCGGCTGCTTCAACCGCATCCCCGCTCAGCGCCAGATGGAGATCAAGATGCACAAGAAGGTCATCGTGTGTGAGTACTGTGGTCGCATCCTCATCGATCCCGAGCTGGTAGGCATCTCCACCACGACGAGTTCTAAGAGCAAATAACCTCTAGCAGCGCCTCGCTCTAGAGCGCCAGCGCAGTGGACCCAGAGGTCCCGGCAACAGTCCGGCACGACCTTAGCCATCGGGCACCACCCGCTGCAAGACACCGCAATGGCAGCAAGCCCCCATGTGGCTTGTTGCCATTGTGCTTTTTACAGCCCCCTCATGTCGCGAGGCGGGGCGTGTTAATAACTTTTTTGGACAAAAATTGCAGCCGATTGAGGGCAAAAGAGTAACTTTGTTGTCGGCCTTGCCGCATCACGGCGGCAAGATGCAGAACGACAAACAAGAAGCACTTTTTTTCAGATCATGAACCGAATCGGCAAACTATATTTCAAGTACGGCACAATGGGGTCGGCCAAGACCGCCATGCTGCTCACCCAGGCCTACAACTTTGAGGAGCGCGGCATGCAATACCTGTGCATGAAGCCCATCATCGATGACCGCGAGAAGGACAACGTCATCCGCTCCCGCATCGGCATCGAGCGCAAGTGCTCATGGATTTACCCCGACAGCGACCTGTATGAGATGCTCCGGGAGATGTTCGACCGCACCCAGGTCATCAAGGACTGGATCCTCATCGACGAGGCTCAGTTCCTCTCCCCCGTCCAGATCGACCAGCTGGCCCGCATCGTGGACGACTATGGCGTGAACATCGTGTGCTACGGCCTCAGGACCGACTTCCAGTCCCACCTGTTTGAGGGCTCGCGACGCCTCATGGAGCTTGCCGACACCATCGAGGAGATCAAGTCGACCTGCTCCTGTGGCCGCAAGACCATCATCAACGCCCGCATCGACTCCCAGGGCAACATCGTCACCGACGGCAACCAGGTCGAGATCGGCGGCGACGACAAGTACGTCTCGCTGTGCCGCCGTTGCTGGCGCAACCGCCGCATCGAGAGCACGAGCCGCAACGCCATCAAGTTCAACGACGAGTAGCGCTGCAATTATAGCATCGCCCGGCAGAGGGCCTTAATTCTTGGACGGGAAGAACAGGTGCAGCAGCCAGCTCACCAGCGTCATCACGATGCTGAAGCACAATGCCCACCAGAAGTTGTCCACCTCAAAGTGCGGACCCACGATCCACGAGCACAGCATCACCATCAACGCGTTGATCACCAGCGTGAACAGTCCCAGCGTCAAGATGTTGATGGGCAGAGCCAGCAGCTTGACCAGCGGCCTGATCCACGAGTTGACAAAGCCCAGCACGATTGCGATAATCACTGCCCACCACCAGGGCTCCACCGTCACTCCATCGAGCGTGAGTGCCGTGATCAGCACTGCCAACGCCGAAATTACCAATCTCGTTACCATAATAACACGATATCTCTCTTTACATTATTATATTTATATAGATGCCTCTCGTCGATCGTGAAAGGTCATCAATCCTTTCACCGCGATAAAGATACAACATCTTTTCCATCCATTGCAAATGTAGAAACAAAAAAAGCTGACTTTGCCCTCCTCATGGTCCGCGCGCGTCAGTTCAACGGAGCCTGCACCGGGGCCCACGTGAGCGTGCTGGGCGGAATATAGGGGGCGGATAGGGGAATTATCGAATTTTTTCTGTAATTTTGCAGCCCGAAAAAAAATGATAACCTGCTTTGTGTTATGACTGACAAGACAAGAAAATACTTCAAGCTGGCACAGGACTACGTGATGATCACGTTCGGCCTGTTCCTGTATGCCTTTGGTTTCACGGCGTTTATCCTGCCCGAGAAGATCGTGATCGGCAGCGTGACGGGTCTGTCGTCGCTCATCCACTTCTGGCTGGGGTGGAACGTTGCAGTCACCTACTATGCCATCAACATCATCCTGCTGTGCATCGCCTTCCGCAGCGTGGGCAAGCAGTTCGTGCTGCGCACGATCATCGGCGCGACGATCGCGACGATCATGATCGGCGTGCTGCAACCGATGTTCCCCACCCCGATGATTGAGCAGCAGACGTTCATGAACGTCATCCTGGGCGCCGTACTGTGCGGCCTAGGACTGGGCATCGTGTTCACCCACAACGGCAGTACCGGCGGCACCGACATCATCGCGGCGATGGTCGCCAAGTACAGCACCATCTCGTTTGGCCGCACGATGATGTACTGTGACGTGTTGATCATCTGCTCGTCGTGGCTGCTATTCCACTCGATCGACAAGATCGTGTATGGTCTCATCTTCATGGTCATCTACTCGGTAGCTGCCGACCGCGTCATCAACAACACGCGACAGAGCGTGCAGTTCCTCATCATCAGCAAGAAGTGGCAGGAGATTGCCGACAACATCATCCAGGAGGCCCACCGCGGCTGCACGATCCTAGATGGCACCGGCTGGTATACCAAGGATGCCGTCAAGATCGTCATGGTGATGTGCCGCAAGCACGAGAGTGTGAACATCTTCCGCATCATCAAGGAGACCGACCGCGAGGCCATCATCACCCAGAGCAACGTCAATGGCGTCTACGGCTCCGGCTTCGACGAGTTGAAGGTACGCGTCCATCGCAGCAAGAAGGCCCAGGAGCAGCACACATCCTGACCACGGGGCCATCGGCCTTACAGATTGTAACCATGGTGGAAAAATGCTCGTTACAATCCATTTTTCCTGACAAAAGAGAATTATTTGGGCACAAAACGTTGTTTTTTGTGCCCAAAATTGCATATTCTCAAAAAAAATAATATTTTTGCACGCTTGTTTATGAGAACTGTGGTTTAAATCAACAAACTTAATAACATTAACATAACACTTAGAACACAGAAATGAGAAAATTATCAATCACTTTAGCGTCACTACTGCTGGCAGCGACAGCGATGGCAGCACCAGTGACACCAGAGCAGGCCTTGAAGTCGGCCAGCCAGTTCATGCAGCAACACCGTGCCGGTGCAACCCTGCAGTCAACTCCTGTCACCCGCGGTGCACGGCTCAATGCCTCCACGGGCAAGTTGACGGCGTCGGCACAACCCAGCTACTATATCTTCAACTCCACGGGCCAGCAGGGCTACGTGATCGTGTCGGGTGACGACCGCACGACCAGCATCCTGGGCTATAGCGACAGCGGCAGCTTTGACCCGAAAAATGTGCCGGCCAACATGCAGGAGTGGCTCAACATCTATGCCGAGCAGATCTCGACGCTCGATGCGATGGGCATCGGCGAGGGTTTCACGACCCCGCGTCCCACCCGCAACAGCATCTCGCCCATGATCACCAGCCACTGGGATCAGGCAGGTCCCTACTGGAACCACTGCCCCGAGTTCATGGACATCGACGAGAACGGCGACACCATCGGCGAGCTGGCCTACACGGGCTGTGTGGCCACCTCGATGGCACAGATCATGAACTACTACAAGCACCCCATGTATTGCTCGCAGATCATCCCGTCCTATATTGTCACCTACTACTGGAAAGAAGAGTATGGTGCCTTCGAGACCGATCCGCTGGACCCCATCCTGTTCGATTGGGACAACATGCGCGACAACTACACTGGAGCCGAGACCCAGGCCGAGCAGGATGCCGTCGCCTGGCTCATGCTCTATGCCGGCTGTGCAGCCCACATGCAGTATGGCCTGAATGCCTCAAGCACCAGCGATCCCTATATCCCCACCGCGCTCAACGAGTACTTCAACTACGACGCCAAGCTCGTCTACCGCAGCGACTATGACCAGAAGGACTGGGAAGAGATGATCTACCAGGAACTGGCCGCTGGGCGCCCCATGATCTATAACGGCCGTGCCGGCACTGGCGGCGGCCACTCGTTTGTGTGCGACGGCTATGCCTATGGCGACTACTTCCACATCAACTGGGGCTGGGGCGGCCTGGGTGACGGCTACTTCGTGCTGTCGGTGCTCAACCCCTATGCCGGCGGCATCGGCTCCACCACCAGCCTGGAGGGCTACAACATCGACCAGACGGCCGTCATCGGCATCCAGCCCGGCTACAGCGGCACGCCCGACGAGGTGGACCACCGCTTGACCGTCTGGAACATGTACTACACGGGCACCCGCACGTTTGAGCGCAGCGAGGACGGTTCCTTCAAGCTCAACAAGCGCCGCTACATCAAGGTGACCGGCGAGGACCACATCGACGACGGCACCAAGTACCTGCGCGGCATTGCACTGTATGACAGCGAGGACAACTTCGTCGAGATCATTGCCCAGACCTACTACGCTTCCAGCTACATCTCCATCACCGACAGCTGGCCCGACACCCAGAGTTCGACGACCTACCCCTTCGGCAAGGGGCTGGCCAACGGCGTGTACAAGATCAAGCCCGTGTGCAGCATTCCCGGCACCAACGAGTGGAAACCCATGATCGAGAGTGACCGCTACTATATCGAAGCCACCATCAACGGCGACTGGGTCACGATGGCCGACCATCCCGTGGTTGACCTCCAGGCCACCAACTTTGAGTTCACCGGCGGCGAGAAGGTCGGTACTGCCGAGCAGTGCCATGTGACTGTCAAGAACAACAGCGCTGACCGCTACAGCGGCCGTCTGTTCCTCTATGTGGACAACGAGAACATCGACGAGTATGGCGAGTACACCACCGTCGTCGAGGCCGAGATTCCCGCCGGCGGCACCAAGGTTGTCACCTTCAACTTCACCCCCAAGAACGAGGGAGCCAAGAGTGCCCACCTGTCCACCCACGACAACTCGTGGAACCCCGCCATCCCCGGCACCGGATCGGTCACTATCGCCGGCTCGGTCACCTATCCCATGAACCTGACCGTGGACATCAACGCCCTGAATGCCGATGAGGACATGAACATCTATGACAGCCACATCAAGTTCAAGGTCGATGTCACCAACCACAATGCCCAGGGCGAGTACAACCGCTATATCCTCGCCCCGCTGTTCATCGTCGACGAGAATGGTCACGGCACCATGATTACCTACCTCAGCCGCAACGTGCTCATCCCCGCTGGCGAGACCCAGACGTTCTACTTCGAGTTCGACAACCTGGCCTTCGGCTCGGTATATGCCCTCAACATCTACGGCCGCAACGAGAACGACTCGACCAAGAATCTCGTGCCTCCCGGTGGCTCCAAGTACTACACCATCAACCGCGGTATGGTCGTTTGGGACGGTCAGGGTAACCGTGTGGGCTACAAGCCCTACAACGGCATCCGCGTTCCCGAGAACGCCGCCGCAGTCAGCGTCGAGGGCCTTGACTTGACTTCATTGATTCCCAATGACAATCCCAATGCACTGTACTACGTCGGCAACGCTGCCAGGTACATCCCCGCCGGACTCGAGGCCCGCAACGTCATCCAGGGTCACGTGGCCCAGCGCGACATCGTGCTCCAGCACGGCTACGACTTCTATGCTCCCTACCGGTTCACCGCTGCCAACATCAGCTATGAGCGCACCTTCGACCGTGGCCGTCATGCCGGCCAGCAGGGCGGCTGGAGCACCATGGTACTGCCCTTCGCTGCCACCAGCGTCACTGCCGACGGTGCCGAGATCGACTGGATGCACAGCAAGGACGATGCCAAGGGGCTGTGGATCTGCAACTTCGACATGGAGGAAGACAGCGTTGACGAGGCCAAGCTGCTTGCCCAATACGTCGGCAACAGCCTTGAGGCCAACGTGCCCTACTTCGTAGCCCCCTACGATGGCGCCAACGGCACCGACATGCGCGGCAAGACCTTCGTCTTCAGCGCCACCGACGTCCTTGTCAAGCCCAATCCCACTGCCATCACCAGTGGCACCTATCACATGACCATCGGCGAGTATGCCGACAAGGACATCGAGGATGCTTACTTCCTCAACGCTGCCGGCAGCCACTTTGTGAAAGCCGCCAGCGGCACCGTGAACGCCTTTGAGGCCTATGCCGACAACGTCAAGCCCAGCGACGCTGTCCAGTTCCAGATTGTCCTCGACGAGAACGCCGAGGATGCTCCTGCCACCGTGCGCGGCGACGTGGACATGAACGGCATCGTCAACATCAAGGACGTCACCGTCCTGATCAATTACCTCCTCACCAGGGATGCCACCGGCATTGACATCACCGCAGCCGATACCGACCAGGACAACGCCACATCCATCAGCGACGTGACAGCGCTCATCAACTACCTGCTCACCGGAGCCTGGTAATCCCCCTGAGGAAACTTCCCCACACCATAGCCCAAGGGCGCGCCACCTGTAGTGTGACGCGCCCTTGCTATACCATCCCCGCCCCCGGCAGCGAGCCCCCGCCTTCCCCCGTCGGTGTATTGCGAGGCTCCGCCTCGCTCCCCACAATCGCACAAGCCTCCTCCAGTGCGGCGACAGCGATACCGCCCCCGGCAGTGAGCCGCGAGATTCCTTGGCACGCTTGGTGTTGCTGTTAGAACTGGAAGTAGATAAACTGGGTGCTGCGGTCCAGGCTGGCCAGGGCAATGCCCACCAGCAGGCCCCAGTAGAGGGTCCAGCGCACCACCGTGGGCAACGGCAGCCGCTTGATGGGGAACTCCTGGCGACGGCCCAGCCACTCGATCAGGAAGAACGGCACGATGTAGAATATGGCCTTGGCATGGTCGGGGCGCAGGCGCCAGGGACCATTGGCTACCACGTCACAGATCTGGCCCAAATGGTGGATGCCCTCGGCACGGAAGGCAATAAACACCATCGCAAAGAGGAAGAACGTCAACAGGCAGCGCGGCAGGTCACGCCACGAGGCGTGCTCGCTCAACTGGCGGCGCGGCATGAAGATGAACGGCAACAGCAGCAGGCCGTTGACGGTGCCCCAGATGACAAACGTCCAGTCGGCACCGTGCCACAGGCCCGACAGCGAGAAGACGATCATCGTGTTCAACACGGTGTGCCACCTGCCGCGGCGGGAACCGCCCAGCGGGAAATAGACATAGTGGCGGAACCACGTCATCAACGAGATGTGCCACCGCTGCCACAGCTCCTTCATGTTGCGCGAGAAGAACGGATAGCGGAAGTTGGGCTGCAACCTGATATTGAGCAATCGGGCCGAGCCGATGGCGATGTCGCTGTAGCCCGAGAAGTCGGCATAAATCTGCACAGCAAACAGGATGCCGCCCCAGATCATGCTCGTCGCCGAGTAGCAATAGGGATTGTTGAACAGCTGGTCCACACAGTTGCCCATCGTGTCGGCAATGATAATCTTCTTGGACAGGCCCCACAGGATCTGCCGCATGCCCACCACCGCCGTGTCATAGTCAAACGTCTTGCGCCGCAAGAACTGGGGCAGCAGATTGGTGGCCCGCTCGATGGGACCCGCCACCAGCTGGGGAAAGAAGGCGATAAAGACACTGAAGGCCACCACATTGCGCGTCGGCTTGATCTCGCCGCGGTACACGTCCACCGTGTAGCTGATAGCCTGGAAGGTATAGAACGAGATACCCACCGGCAACAGGATGTTGATCGTGGGCCAGTCGGGCGACAGCCCGAACAGCCCCAGCAGGTGCACAAAGCTGTTGCGCAGGAAGTCCAGGTACTTGAAGACACACAGGATGCCCAGGTTGAGCACAATGTTGGCCGCCGCCCAAGCCTTGTCACGGCCGGTGCGCTTGCCCGTCATCATCAGTGCCGAGGCCCAGGTAGTCAACGACGTGAGCATGATCAGGCCCAGCATCCGCCAGTCCCACCAGGCATAGAACAGGTAACTGGCACCCAGCAGGAACAGGTTCTGCCACCTGAGATGGTTGCGCAGGCCCCAGTAGATAAAGAACACCACGGGCAGGAACAAGGCATAGGTATAGGTATCAAATTGCATATCTCCAGGTTCACCTTTCTTATTGAGTTGCAAAATTAATCAAAAAGTTGTACCTTTGCCGTTCAATAGATAAAAAATAACCAACATCATACTTAAAGAGACTAACGATGAATTTTGTAGAAGAACTGAAATGGCGCGGGATGATCAATGATATCATGCCTGGCACCGAGGAGCAACTCAACAAGGAAATGACCAGCGGATATGTGGGCATCGACCCCACTGCCGACTCATTGCACATCGGACACCTGGTGGGCATCATGATGCTCAAGCACCTGCAGCGTGCCGGACACCGCCCCATCGCCCTCATCGGCGGCGCGACGGGCATGATCGGCGACCCCTCGATGAAGTCCCAGGAGCGCAAGCTCATCGACGAGGAGACCCTGCGTCACAACCAGGAGTGCATCCGCCAGCAGCTCGCCAAGTTCCTGGACTTTGACAGCGACGCCCCCAACCACGCCATCGTGGTGAACAACTATGACTGGATGAAGGAGTTCTCCTTCCTGAACTTCATCCGCGACATCGGCAAGCACATCACCGTCAACTACATGATGGCCAAGGACAGCGTCAAGAAGCGCCTGGCCGCCAACGCCGACCACGGCATGTCGTTCACCGAGTTCTCCTACCAGCTGCTCCAGGGCTACGACTTCCTGCACCTCTATGAGACCGAGGGCTGCAAGCTCCAGATGGGCGGCAGCGACCAGTGGGGCAACATCACCACCGGTACCGAGCTCATCCGCCGCATGAACGGCGGCGAGGCCTTTGCCATCACCTGCCCGCTCATCACCAAGGCCGACGGCGGCAAGTTCGGCAAGACCGAGAGCGGCAACGTCTGGCTCGACCCCAAGCGCACATCGCCCTACAAGTTCTACCAGTTCTGGATCAACGTCAGCGACGCCGATGCCGAGAAGTACATCAAGATCTTCACCGACCTGACCCAGGAGGAAATCGCCGGCCTCGTCGCCGAGCAGGAGAAGGATCCCGGCATGCGCCCGCTGCAGAAGCGCCTCGCCCGCGAGATCACCACCATGGTACACAGCGCCGAGGAATATGAGAACGCCGTCGAGGCCTCGCAGATCCTGTTCTCCAACAAGGCCAAGGACATCCTGCACAAGATCGACGAGGACACGCTGCTCAGCGTCTTTGAGGGCGTGCCCACCTTTGAGGTTCCACGCAGCGCCATCGACGAGGGCACACCGCTCATCTCACTGCTCACCGAGGTGGCAGCCGTCTTCCCCAGCAAGGGCGAGATGCGCAAGCTCACCCAGGGCGGCGGCGTCAGCATCAACAAGGAGAAGGTCGCCGACCCCAACATGGCCGCCAGCGCCGACATGTTGCTCAACGGCAAGTATATCCTGGCCCAGAAGGGCAAGAAGAACTACTTCCTGCTCATTGTCAAGTGATTTGACACGCTTATCGCAAAAAAATGCGATAAAAACAGTTGCAAATCAAAAAAAAGCAGTAATTTTGCACCGCATTTTGAGCGGCATGGCCGTTCAGGTGACATAAGGATTGCCTTGTAGTGTAATGGTAACACAACGGTTTTTGGTGCCGCATTTCCTGGTTCGAGTCCGGGCAAGGCAACCACAATAACATCGAGTAGGTCAGGAAACATGGGTTCCTGACCTACTTTTCTCTAGTTCATACAAACAAAAAGGTGGAACGTGATAGTAGTCGAGGACCCCAACAAGGCCGGCGGCCTTGTTGGGGTCTTTGACCTCATGTCCCCACTAATTGTCCGCTGGGGGCGTCACGACCTCTGGGATCAGTAGTTCTCGGCCTTGATCTGGAAGTAGGCCTGCGGATGGTTGCACACGGGGCACATCTCGGGGGCCTTCTTGCCGATGACGACGTGGCCGCAGTTGCTGCACTGCCACATCGTGTCACCGTCGCGCGAGAACACGATGTCCTGCTTGATGTTGTTCAACAGCTTGAGGTAACGCTCCTCGTGCAGCTTCTCGATGGCGGCAACGCCCTCCATCTGCTCAGCGATCTCGATGAAACCTTCCTCGCGGGCTTCCTGTGCCATGCGCTTGTACTTGTCGGTCGACTCGAAGTTCTCTCCGGCGGCAGCATCCTCGAGGTTCTCGATGGTACCCTTCACGGCACCGCCCTGCAAGTGCTTGAACCACAATTTGGCGTGTTCTTTCTCCTGGTTGGCGGTCTCCTCAAACAGGGCAGCGATCTGCACATAACCGTCCTTCTTGGCCTTGGAGGCATAGTAGGTGTACTTGTTACGGGCCTGTGACTCGCCGGCAAAGGCTTCCATCAGGTTCTTCTCGGTCTTGGTTCCTTTCAACTCTTTCATTGTGATTGTGATTTGGTCTAGTTATTAATTGATGATTGATTAACGTGCTACAAAGTTAGCAACAAAATCACACTCCCCAAAATCCCCGTTCCATTTTTACCGAAAAACTTCGCACCCCGATCCCATCCATCGTCCCAGTTAGTAATTATTCAGTTAGTAACATAATTGTTAGTAACAAAATAATTACTAATAAGTTTGTTACTAACTGAATTACTAATAAGTTTGTTACTAACTGAATTACTAATAAGTTTGTTACTAACTGAATTATTACTATCTTTGCAACAACAATTATTTATTATACTGATATGGCATCAATTATCAATCCATTTGTATTTGGCAAGGCCGCCGAAGGGGAATACTTCACCGACCGACAAGAAGACGCTAAACGACTGACAGCCAACCTCACTCACGGCATCAATACCATTCTTATCTCACCGCGCCGATGGGGCAAGACTTCATTGGTCAAGAAAGTTGTGTATGGAATCAACAACCCTGAGATCAAGACAGTGTTTCTTGACATTTTTCAGTGTAAGTCGGAATGGGAATTCTACCATGCTTTTGCGACAGGCATCATCAAGCAGACGGCAACCAAACTGGAAGAATGGGTTGAAATGGCCAAGACATTTTTGTCTAACATCTCTCCCAAATTCACATTTGGGCCTGATCCCATGAGTGATTTCTCCATCACTTTTGATTGGGACAAGAAGGATGACTCATATATGGACATCTTGCAGTTACCTGAAAAGATTGCCCAAAAACGTGGCATTCGTCTTCTGGTGTGCCTAGATGAGTTCCAACAGATGGCCGAGTTTGCCGACGCCGTCACTTTCCAGAAACGGCTGCGATCGGTATGGCAACACCAGCAACATGTCACCTATTGCATGTTTGGCAGTAAGAAGCATCTGATGGAGAATATGTTCAATGATCAAAGCATGCCGTTCTATAAATTTGGCGACCTGATGTTTCTCAAAAAAATTCCCACCCATGAATGGGTAGCCTTTATATGCGCTAAATTCAAAGAAACCAGCAAGACCATTACCAAGGAGCAAGCCAGAAAAATCTGTCAAGCGACCGAAAACTTGTCATCATACGTGCAACAACTCTCGTGGATCGTTTGGTACAAGTCGGGAGCAGCTGTCACCGATGGCGACATCAGCGATGCCATTGACGACCTGCTGGAGCAGAACAAAGTATTCTTCCAGCGTGAAGTTGAGCAACTCACAGAACTGCAACTGAATTTCATGCGAGCAATGGCTGCTGGCGTGACCAACGGTTTCAGCCGAAAGGAAGTCATCAAGAAATACCGTCTTGAATCCTCGGCCAATATCCAAGCTATCAAGAAATCACTGATCAAGAGAGACCTCATCGACATGGATGGCGATACAATCACATTCAATGACTCCCTCTTCAAACTCTGGCTCAAACGGCAACGTTACTACAATTAACTTGCTGGTGAAGCCCATTGAGGCCATCACAACCGCCAGCCGAAACTGATGTAGGATGCCCACAGGCCACGATGAAGGCAGTGCTTATCCTTGAAGTTGATCGAGGGAGCCCAGCCCACACGCAACTGGAAACCGCGCTTGGTCTGCAAGCGGTAACCGATGTTGCCAAACGTGAAATAGCCGAAACGGTTCTCATGGCCCTGGATGCGGCCAGTGCTGCCGGCCTTGCCAGGAGCCGGATAGGTGATGGCATAACGCTCCCAATAGTAACCGAGGCTGACGCCCGCTCCCAGTTCCAGTTTGCTGTTACGCTTGCCCAGCAGGTAATTGATCTCGAGCGGAACAGCCACGCCTTGAATCTTGTCGGACGCGTCCACGATAAACGTGAAGTCGCTATAACCATAGGCATACCCGAGGCCCACGCGATAGCCCAATCCGTCATTGCCCTTGAAACGGGAGTCAAAATTGATGCCCACAAGATTGTGAACGCCCTGCAACTCGAGCGACAAGCTGCGCTCGGCGAGACTATCGGCTGCCGTCTGGGCCGTTGCACACAGCCCCAAGCACAGTGAAATCAATAAAGTAACGAGGTTTTTCATCATCGATGGGTAATGATTAACGGTTTGATGTTAGCGATATAATAGACACAGTTTTGATAGAAAATGTAGCGATAGGGGAACGTGTCCGGGAAATGGCCTAGATCGGTGATCTGGAAACTCAGGAGCGCACCGACGTCGCCACTTCTCACCACGTTGCGGCTGACGTAAACCCTGTCCCCAAGGTGAGGTGCCATGCAGTCCTCATCCACGGCATCGTCGGGA
>JAFTFA010000178.1 GCA_017449785.1 Muribaculaceae bacterium
ATCACTGTTACCTATGAATCGGGTTCTACGCCTCCTGCGGATCCCACTATTTTTCATAGAGTATCCAGTACCAGTGACCTTGTTGCTGGAAAGAAGTATATCATCGTCTATGAGAACGGCAGTTCATCGGTAGCGATGGGTGCAATTACCAGCCAGAATATTTTTGCTGGTGTTACTGGACTGAATGTTACCGCTAACC
This sequence comes from Muribaculaceae bacterium, assembly GCA_017449785.1. GTDB lineage: Bacteria > Bacteroidota > Bacteroidia > Bacteroidales > Muribaculaceae > Sodaliphilus. The sequence continues at coordinate 200 of JAFTFA010000178.1, forward strand.
ATCAGATTGACATTTCTGGTCAAACTGATGTGCAGATCATCACCCTGGAACCAGGTGCTTATTCCAACCAGTGGACATTGCTTACGAGCTCTGGCTATATCTACGGCCAGAATGGTCCAAAATTCAACTACGAAACGGGAACCACGACGGGAGGTACTCAATGGACCATCTCATCGGACGGAATCGTGACGAATGTATTAAATTCCACACGTTCAATCAGGTTCTATACAACCAATTCGACCTTCCGCCATCTGGAAACGAATTCAAGTTCAAGTACTGAAGCTTACCTCTATGTGGAGGGTGAGGCTGAACCTCTGCCCGTTGCCGAGGCCCCGACGTTCTCGCCTGATGGCGGCACGTTCTATGGCAGCCAGACGGTAACGATTTCTTCGGCTACTACTGGTGCTACCATCTATTATACTACCGATGGCAGCACCCCGACCACGAACAGTAGCAGCATCGCCAGTGGCGGTACCGTAACCATTGACAGCAACTGCACGCTCAAGGCCATCGCTGTGGCTCCCGGCTATGATGCCAGCGAAGTGACTGAGGCTTCCTACAGCAAGGAGACTTTGCCCATGCCGACGTTCTCGCCAGATGGTGGAACTTATGAAATCGGCACGACTGTTACTGTGAGCATCAATGCCGTTGATGGAGCAGCCATCTACTACACGCTCGACGGCACTGATCCCGTTGCGACTCGCGCAACCTATAACGGCCCGTTCTCCATCAGCGAGAACACGACGGTCAAGGCCATCGCTGTCCTGAATGGCGAATCCAGCGAGGTAGCTACCGCCGAGTATATCTTTGCAGCAGCGTCTCCCACGTGCCCCGCAACGATTGACTTTGATAACACGTCAACTACTACTATACCGGGAACTGGCTATAGAGTTTCGGCAGGGTCCGACTTTGTAACTGGATCAAGTAGTTCAACAACCTATGAGGAAGCTGACGGTATCAGGGTTGGTTCTGGTAGTAGTACTGGTTCATTAACACTGACACTTGCTTCGGATTACAACAAGGTTAAGAAAGTTGTTGTCAACATCAAGCGTTATTCCAGCGATGAAGGCGTAGTTGCAAAAGTTAGTACAAACAATGGAGAGACTAAGAACGCTGATATTGCCAATCAGAGTAGCTTTGCGGAATATGTCTTTGATAACTTCAGTGGTACGCCTGTAACGACCTTGACGATTTCCAATAGTGCAAGCAAAAAGCGTTTCTACATTGATTACATCACTATCTATTATGAGTGCGCTCCTGTTGCTACTTTGTCAGTTGAGCCCAATCCTCTCAACATCAATGATGACAACAGTGCTAATGGCAAGACGGGCACGTTCAGCGTGAACGGTAGCAACTTGGGAACGGACAACGTGGGTGTGACGGTCAATGGTTCACACTCGGCCAACTTCACGACCAGTCCCGGTTACTTCTCGCACGACGGCACCCTTACCGACCAGCAGGCCAGCGTGACCTATACCGGCCATGCCCTGAGCGCAACGGGTCTCATTGACGTGGCTAACGACCAGACCAGCACGTCGGTCAACGTGAACTACCTGTACACGGGTCCCATCTATGTGGTGGGTAACGTGAACGACAAGAACTGGCAGACCGTTGACGGCGTGGCCATGACCCGCGACGAGGCCACCGGCACCTACTCGGTAATGGTCAATGCCTACAATGACGGCAATGGCTATGCCTACCTGTACTTCACCAAGTCACTGAGCGCCAGCAGCTATGATGCCCTGGGCGACAACCGATTCGGTCCCGTGAGCAATGGCAACTGGGAACTCAACAACGAGTATGAGGATCACCGTGGTGAATACTGTGACATCGACACGATGGCGCAGCTGCACACCATCCAGATGACACCTGGTGCCTACACCATCATGGTCAATCCTGCAACCAACCAGTTCAAGATTGACCCCTATGTCATCACCGTGACGATTTCTCCCGAGGACGGCTCGACCTTCACGGGCTCGACCATCAGCGGCACGATCACCGACAGCCCCGCCGGCACCATCGAGTGGAGCACCGACGGCCAGAACTGGCAGCCATATGATGGCGGCTTCACCGCTACGGCTGCCCAAATTGGCGATCAGGTGACCATCTATGCCCGCTCGACGAGCAACGGCGTGACCAGCGACGTGGTTACCGCTACCTATCAGCGCGTGGCCGCTCCTGCTCCCGCAGCCCCGAGCTTCAGCCGCGGCAGCGGTGCCGTCGGCAAGGGCACGGTCATCACGATCACGGCTCCTGCGGGCACGACGCTCTATGTCAACGGCGAGGCCGTAACCAGCCCCCACAACGTGACCATCAATAGCGGCACGACCATCAGCGCCTACTGCGTCAACGACGAGGGCACCCCGAGCGAGACCGTGACCAACACCTACACCATCGCATCGGTCTGTGAGGCGGTAGTGGAATTCAAGGACAATGGCAGTGATGCATCTACAAATATTTCCTGGAACTCAATTTCTGGCGGCAGCAGCAGCTACTTTGAGAGTGGTGAGGAATATTTGACAGGTGCCTCCAATATCGATAAGGTCTATAAGGGTGAAACGGGTCTTAAGTTTGGTTCAAATAGTGGAGGCGGCTCCCTTACCTTCAATCTGAACAATAGCGTCATTGATTGGAAGGTGAGCCACATCACCTTGAACGCAAAGAACTATAACGGCAATGATGTGACGTTCACTGTAACGACCAATGACGGTCAATCACAAACAACTTCGGCAGTAAGCAACGACTATGCTGGCTACACACTCGACTTTGATGGCGATGAAATCACTTCCATTACCATCAGTTCCAATGGTCGCGCTTACTTGAAGGGCTTCACGCTCGTGTATGACTGCGCTCCCGAGGTGGAGGTTCCCGTGATCACTCCGGCTACCGGCACCTACTATGAGAGCCAGACGGTAGCCATCACCGCCGGTGAGGGTGCAACCATCCATTACACCACCGACGGCAGCGAGCCGACGACGGCCAGTGCCGTCTATAACGGCACATTCACTGCCGCCCACACTGCCGGCTCATCGACGACCATCAAGGCCATCGCTGTTGATGGTGAGGGCAACGTGAGCGAGGTAGCCACCGCTACCTATACCTGGGCCACCCCCAGCGTGACCATCGTTCCTGACAGCCGCAACGTGACCGCCACGAGCGTGACCGTCACCCTGACGGCAACTCCCGCCGAGGCCACCATCTACTACACCACCGACGGCAGCGAGCCCACCGAGGGCAGCACCCGCTACAGCGAGGCATTTGCCGCCGACCTGCCCAACATCGGTGACCAGACGACGGTCAAGGCCATCGCCATCTACAATGGCTTGGCCAGCGAGGTAGCCACCGCTACCTATACCCGTGTCGAGAAAGTCATCGACGTGAACGCACCGTTCTTCTCGCCGCTGGCCGGTCAGACCTACTATGGCGACCAGACGCTGAAGATCGGCTGCACCACGCCCAATGCCGACATCTATTACATCATCGAGGAACATGACATTGACGGCAATCCCACCAAGTCATCGACCTACTATGACGGTAGCGAGATCAGCATGACGGTGGGCCACACCTATCATGTCAAGGCCATCGCCTACATCGGCAACTTTGCCAGCACCGTGAGCGAGGGCACCTACACGATCGTGAGCACCAACGAGTTTGAAGGCGCAAGCGGTGTGACCTATGTAGCCAACATTGCCGAGTTCAATGCTCTGGGCGAGACCACGGCTACCATCGGATTCATGAACCCCGTCCAGGTGGTATTCATGTCAACCTATGAGAACGATGGAAGCACAGCAGAGTTCTGCTACATCCGTGACAACAGTGACTATGGCTGTGTTTACTTCGGCAAGAACAACACGACCTATAGCCGCAGGATCTTTGAGATGGGTGACTGGATCGACGGTACCCAGGTGAGAGGACTTGTCAACGTGTGGGAAAACAACTTCCACAACCAGATGGGCTCGTCCAATCATTATGCGATCAAATACTGGCCGTCGAGCACGCTGGGCTGGAGTGAGATCATTCCCGAAACGACCACCACGACCAGCATTGCCAGCGGCACTGCCGACGGTGACAACCTGTGGGGCCACTATGTGCACCTGCGCTACACCTCGGTAACCGATGTGGCTCTCAATGACAGCAAGTATAAGGGTTCAATACAAGACCCGAGCGGTGCCAACACCTATTATGACAAGTTCTATCGTTGGAGCGGGCTCTACTACAGCCTGGGCGACTACGACCAGAGCTTCTTTGACGCCAAGGCAGCTGCTGGAGCGACCTTTGACGTGTATGGTATCGTGGACTACTATAAGCCCGATGCCAAGCCCTTCCAGGTATGTCCCATCGACTTCCTGTGGGCCTACAAGCCCGTGATCACTCCTGGTTCCAACGACCAGTGCACGAGCCAGCAGGAGGTGAACATTACCGTCACGACCCCCGAGTGGGCCACGACGGCTCCCACCATCTACTACAAGACCGATGACATGGAAGAGTGGGCCGTCTATAACGGCACTATCCTGGTGAACTCCGACACCCACATTGACGCCTATGCCGAGCTGCCCGCCGAAAAATCCGACGGCACCAACTACAACGACTATGTGCGCTCCGAGACCGTCAGTGCCGACTACAAGTTCATCGGCATCGATGATCCCGAGATTGCTCCGGCAAGCAAGGTGATCGAGATTGTGACGGGCAACGAGAAAGAGGTAGTGACCATCTCGGCAAACAATGAAGACCATCCCAATGTCATCACGGTTTATACCACAGATGGCAGCATGCCTGTTCCCGGCAGCGAGAACACAATCGCAGCAGGCGGATCGATTTCGATCGACGTTACCGAGACCACGACCGTCACTGCCGCAAGCTACCTGCCCGATGCCGAGGGTAACCCCGTGCTGTGGAGCAATGTCGTCAGCGAGACCTATACCTTTGTCAAGAAGAACGGTGTTGAGTACAAACTGGTGAAGACGGCACCCCAGGAGGGCCACGTCTATGTGATCGTCAACAAGGATGCCTACATGGGCATGAGCACCGTCCAGAACGAGCAGAACCGCGGCTCGGTGGGCGTGATGTTCAAGGACGCCGAGAAGGATACCGTCTATGGCAACGACGAGTTGGCACAGTTCGTTCTCGAGAGTGCCAACGCCGGCCGTTACTACTTCAAGAACATCAACGGCAACGGTTATCTGGTGGTTACCACCAATGCCAACGCCAACCTGAACACCAGCGAGGTTGCCACCTCCTACAGCGAGGCTGCCGTGACCATCGGCGATCAGGCCGCAGGCCATCCCGCTACCATCATGTTCAACTATGACGGTACCAACCGCTACATGCGCTACTTTGCTAAGGGCCGCACCTTCTCGACCTACAGCGACGCGTCGCTCAACGAGGACGTCTTCCTCTATGGCTTGGAGGCTACTCCGCTGGCCTATATCGAGTCGAGCGTAGAGCAGGGCAAGCTGGTGACCGTGAGCGACCAGCTCATCGGCGCATGGGCCATCGACAATCCCACGACGGGCGAGAAGCTCCTGTGGGCCAAGGACCAGGGCAATGCCTCGATCGACAAGCGTCCGGCCAAGACTGATGGTCAGCGCGACTATGTGAAAGACATCCTCAAGTATCCGCGCATCCTCGATGGCGAGAAGCAGCAGACCTGGGACGAGAGCAACTGGGTGATCCTGGACTTCTCCGGTCTGAACAATGCCGACCCGTTTGAGTTCGTCGGCCACAAGATCGAGAGCGCCTCGATCACTGGTATCTACAGCGACAGCAAGAACTACAGGATCGATCTTGAACAGCGTCCTGTCCAGGTCAACAAGAATGCCGTGGTCAAGGATGTTCCCGAGTATGAGGGCTATAACGGTCCATTCCCCGAGAGCAAACTGGGCACCAAGTATGACCTGGCCTACAACAGCTATGTTCCCGCCAACTTCATGACCGAGAACCATAACCGCCTGGAGGACGGCAAGGTGGCCGGCGGCTTTGTTGCCGACGAGACTGCCCTTCCCGGTCTGGCCGGTGACTCGCTCTACTTTGTCAATCCCAAGATCCAGGAGGTTGCCCACATCTGGGCCGTCTGGACCGGTGGTGATGTGGACATGTTCACGGTCTATCAGGCCGAGCACAAGGAGAACGAGAACGTCAATGCCTGGAACCTGAACGGTACGTTCCTGGTTGACTGGACCTACAACTGCACCGGCAACGATGCCGACCAGAACAATGTGCTGGTCTATGGCCGTCCCAAGAACCTGGTGACGGACATGGCCTATGAGTTCCACGCCGTCATCCAGCGTCGTCCGGCCCGCTTGACCGTTGACCCGCAGGGCACCGCCAATGCCGGCACTCCCAGCCCGAGCTACATGCTCTATCCGCTGGATATGTCGGACAGCGGCACCCCCACCGCAGTGCAGGAGATCAGCGCTGTCAAGGCCGTTGTGGGCGTGAGCTACTACAACCTGATGGGTCAGGAGAGCAAGCGCCCGTTTGAGGGCATCAACATCGAGGTGACCCGCTATAGCGACGGCACTACCTCGGCCCGCAAACTGATGCGTTGAACCCGTTGGCCACAAGCCATTGAATAGACTTCAGGCGGCATTCTCCACAGCAGGGTGCCGCCTGTTTTTACACCTCGCCAGGCTGACGGGGTCAAAAAAATAGTTAAAAGTGACGCTGTGAGCAAAATAATATGTACATTTGCAGGTTAAAACAATAGAAATATACTAACAAAAGACAAAAACGATATGCGCAAATTGTTTTTCCTGCTGCTTGCAGCAGTCACAGTAGTTGGAGCACAGGCATTGACCGTGAACAACACGGCGGGTCAGCTGTCCCGTAATGTCACCAACCTCCAGATTACCGACCTGACCGTTACGGGCACCATGGATGCCCGTGACTTCCTGTTCATCACCGAACAGCTCTCCGAACTGACCAAGATCGACCTGAGCCGCGTGAGCATTGTTCCCGTCAGCGGCGGCGCAGTGCTCTATGGCACGGTGACCAATTATCCGGCCAATGAGGTGCCTCGCACGGCCTTCTTCGGCAAGAAATTGACCACAGTGACCCTGCCGGCCAATGTCGAGTCGGTGGGCTTTGCAGCCTTTGCCGGCTGCTACCAGCTGCGCAGCGTGACCTTTCCCGCCTCGCTGACGGCTATCGATGACTATGCCTTTGCCGGCAGTGCCTTGACGAGCGTCGAGGTGCCCGCGTCGGTCAAGGTGATGGGCAAGGGCGTGTTTGCCCGTTGCGAGTCGCTCACGAGCGTGACGATCGACGCAGCCCACATCGGCGACTTCACCTTCCTGGGCGACAAGCAGCTCAGCCAGGTGACCCTGGGCCCTGCCGTGGGCAACATCTCGCGGGGCATGTTCAACGGCTGTACCGCTCTGACCAGGATCAATATCGATCCCGCCTGCCGCGTGTCGCGCATCGACGACGAGGCCTTCATCAACTCGGGATTGCAGGACATCGACATCAATAGCCTGGGCGTCGGCACCATTGGCGAATGGGCGCTGGCCCAGACCAAGTTGACCAACGTCAAGCTGGGCGACGGTATGACCGTGCTGGGCGAGGGTGCCCTGGCCCATAACCCGCTGTTGGCGACCGTGACCCTGCCTGGCATGGGCCACAACAGCCCCGAGGGCCCCAACCGCGCTCCGCATCGTCCCCACACCATCGCTGCCGTCCCCGACTATGCGTTTGCCGGTAACGGTGCGCTCAATGCCGGTAACGTGCTGCGCGAGGGCGTGAACACCATCGGTGACTATGCATTCTACAACGTCAGCGCCGACATCGACACCATGTGGCTGCCGTCCAGCGTTAATCACCTGGGCAGCATGGCCATGGCCGGCATGATCGGCATGAAGGCCCTGAAGGCCGACGCTGCCGAGGTGCCCACCCTGGGCGAGAACGTCTGGGCAGGCGTTGACCAGGCCTCAGTGCCCCTAATCACCTTGAGCGAGAGCACATCGATGTATCAGGCTGCCGACCAGTGGATGAACTTCTTCTTCCAGGCTGATGATGATTACCTCCTGGGTGACGTCAATGGCGACGGCAACGTCAATATCTCGGACGTGACCACCTTGATCAACTATCTGCTGAGCGGCACGGGTGACGTCAACGTGAAGGCTGCCGACGTCAATGAAGACGGCAGCGTCAATATCTCGGATGTGACCACCTTGATCAACCTGCTGCTCAAGGGTAGCGCCAACATGACCTTGAAGGCCATCCGCACCCAGTGCGTTGAACGCTTTGCCCGCACCAACGACGCATTTGTTCTGCCCAAAGTGAACATCACAGCCGGCGAGACCCGCACCATTCTGGTCGAGCTCAAGAATACCGAGCACAACTACACTGCCCTGCAATGCGGACTCGTTCTGCCCGAGGGTATCGAGCTCAAGGCCGTCAATGGTTATGACCGCGGTGCAGACCACGACTTCTACAACACGCGCAGCGAGGTGGAGAGCAATGTTTACAGCATCATCGGTGCTGCCATGGACATGGCAACCTTTGCCGGCAGCGAGGGCAACGTGATGAGCCTGACCATCCAGGCCAGCGATGATTTCAATGCCAAGAACGCCGAGCTGACGCTGACCAACGTCATCCTCGTCACTGCCGAGGAAGGTTCCTTCCTGGCCGATGATGCCATGACCCACTTCAACGACAACTCCGGCATCGAGCAGATCACTGCCGACAAGCAGGTGGCTGGCGTGCGCTACATCAACGTTGCCGGTCAGGAGAACGACGTTCCCTTCGACGGCGTCAACATCGTCGTGACGACCTATACCGACGGCACCTCGACTGTCGCCAAGGTCATCAAGTAACCACCACAACGTTACACAACACAGCATCAAGAATGCGTCGTGCCCCCACCACGGGCCACGACGCATTCTTTTTATCTGAGCGAGTCCAGGCATGGCGTGAAGAAAAACAGGGTTTCCGATAAACGCTCCGTCACGCGAAACCGGCTGGGCGGTGTTGGTATCAAGGTGTTCATGTGACCTTGGCGTTTTTCCCAGACAATGGTATTAATCATGCGGGGCATGCTGTTGGCTCCAAGGGGGGTGTTAGGGAGGAGGGAGGAGGGAGGAGAGACATGACAAAGGGGCCGGCAACTTGATTGTGCCAGCCCCTTGTGTGATAGAGATAGTGACCTCAGAGGGTTACTTGATTTCCTTGACCAGATAGATCATGGTGGGGAAGTGGTCACTGTAGCCGTTCAGGAAGATGCCGGCCGAGTAGGTGCGCAGGGGGTAACCCTGGCGGTCGCCCTCACTCGAACGCAAGAACTTGCGGTTGAGCACCTCGGCACGTGAGTAGGTCAAGGTGGGCTTGTCCTTGCTGTCGTAGTTCTTCAAGAAATAGTCGGTGAAGATGATCTGGTCAAACAGGTTCCAGTTGCCCTTGTAGCCCAGCGTACCGATACCCTTGTTGAGAATATTCCACCAGGGATTGAAGCAAGTGCCGTCACCCGGACAGTCCTTGATCTCCTTCTTGGCGCCCAGTGCCTCGCTGCAAGACTTGTTCTGGGGGTCGTCGTTCAAGTCGCCCATGAAGATGATGCCCTGGTTGGGATCGTCGCGCAGGAGCGAGTCCATCGTCTCGCGCGCCATGCGGCCAGCGGCCTCGCGCAGGTAGTTCGACTGCTCCTCACCATTACGTCTCGATGGCCAGTGGTTGACCATGAGTGACACCTTTTCACCAGCAAGCAGGCCGGTTACTGTCAGCTGGTCACGGGTGCGGAACTCAGGATAGTCGGGCAGGTACTTGTTAATGCGCTGTGTGGTGACGTTGAGCACCTTGAAGAAACGCGGATTGTAAAGTAAGGCCACGTCGATGCCACGGGGGTCAGGACCGTCGTGATGGACAATCTGGTAGTGACGATTCTTGATCTCGGGCTGATGCACGAGATCCTCCAGCACGGTGATATTCTCGATCTCACTGACACAGATGATGACGGGGCCATCGGCTGGCGAGCCCTTGACCTCCATCTGGCTGATGGCATAGGCCAGGTTGTGCTGCTTCTGCCAGTACTTGGCATCGTTCCACTGATAGGCACCCTGGGGGGTGAAATCATAATCCTGTCGGTCGTTGTTGTTGATCGTGTCGAACAGGTTCTCCAGATTGTAGAACATCACGCCATACATCGTGTAGCGGCGCTCCTGCTGATCGTCCTGCAGATCCTGGACACGTGTTTTCCCCTTATCAACAGCTAGCGCCGGCAGACAAGCTGCCAGCGCTAGAACTATATAAAAAAGCTTTTTCATGTTACTTGATTTCCTTGACCAGATAGATCATGGTGGGGAAGTGGTCACTGTAGCCGTTCAGGAAGATGCCGGCCGAGTAGGTGCGCAGGGGGTAACCCTGGCGGTCGCCCTCACTCGAA
>JAFTFA010000013.1 GCA_017449785.1 Muribaculaceae bacterium
AAAAGAATCAATTGGTTGTTTATGTGCTCACGAAAGTGTAACTTTGCAGACATATTTTTATTTAATAAATTCATTGTCACAAAGTTACTAAAACTTTTTGACATGACAAAGCCTCCGCTTGGGAAAGTAGAGGCTTTGTTATATGTTTTACAGCATATTACAAAATGAGGATGTGACACAATTATGACACACCCTCATTTCTTGCTGGGTGACTTGACAGAAGTTGTAGCGCACGGGGGTATCAGAGATGCAACAAAGTCTTGATTCTATTCATGAGCTCTTGATTCTTGCTATCTGTTATCTAAATAGGAATCAACGACGGCTTGCACTCCCCGGTTATATCCATACCAAACAGCAAACAGGCATGCCAGATAGAAAGGCAGATCCCACAACAAGCTCCACCCCAGGCCTTGTTTTATTCCGATGATAGTCATCGGCACGACAGTCAGGAGAACAAAGAAGAGAACGGCTCCTGCACAGATGATTCCGACCTTCTTCTCCAGTTTTTCATCTTTATCCACATCGGCAGCCGTGATATGACCGAACTTGTGTATGCAAGTGCCCATAATTATTGGGATAAGAAGAAGCAACCAACCTGATGGAGCGACAAAGAGAAATAGCACAGCTGAGATGATGCATGAGATAATGCCCGAAATGGCGGCAACGGCAATAATTCGTTTCATAATCAACCTCCTCTTTTAATGATTCATCAATAATTGCGACAAAATTATAACAATTTCCCTTATTGTCTATTATTTTTTCGGTGTTTTTTCCCGATCAATTTCACTCATGGCCATGGCCAAGAAGAGCATCCCAAGAATTGTGCCAATCAGCACCCGAGATCAATTTTGGATCAATCTTTGGGATCCTGTGCTTTGAAATCTCAATAGTTCGGGCTACCTTTGCATTGCAATTTGGGTTTTCTAGGTTGCAAAGAGATTTAGCATTATAGTTTATCGCGATGAAAGAGATATATTTTGCTGGAGGATGCTTCTGGGGAACAGAACATTACTTCAAGATGGTGAATGGAGTCGTCGAGACCGAGGTGGGTTATGCCAACGGACATACCGAGAATCCGACCTACAAGGAGGTGTGTACCGACAAAACCGGCTTTGCCGAGACGGTGCGCATTGCCTATGACCCGGAGGTCATCTCGCTAGAGTTCTTGACCGAGATGTATTTCAAGGCCATAGACCCGGTGAGCGTTAATCAGCAGGGGCATGACGTGGGCACACAGTACCGCACGGGCATCTACTATACCGACGCCGACGACGTGCCGACGCTGCAAACAGTCTATAACCGCATTCAGGCCCAAGTGAAGCTGCGCCTGGCCGTCGAATTGTTGCCACTGAAGAACTTCTACACTGCCGAGGAGTATCACCAGGACTATCTGGACAAGAATCCCGACGGTTATTGCCACCTGCCGTTGGAGCTGTTTGAGATGGCCAAACGTGCCAACCGCTAAACCGTTACCATGACAAAGGAAGAAGCCAAACGCCTATTCCTGTTGTGGATTGACCATGACCATCGATGGTTGTCGGTCCCAGTCGTTGTCGCTGCGCTGATGGTGATGCTGGTGATGGTCAAGAGTTGCCAGGGCATCGTCTATAGCCACAGCAAGGAGTGCAAGATCTATCGCCTAGGCTACCCCATCGACCAAGCGCGCACGCTGGCCGCTATCCTGACCGACGAACAGGCCGACTCGCTGATTGCCCGCCAGGAACATGACACGATCGCCATTCCCATCGTGAATGAGCGCTACTTCATTGCAGCGAACTTTGACCGCTATCTGGCTTTCCACAAGAGGGATACCTCATCGTTACGGCTTGCCGACATCATTGCAATCGTCAACACGGGGAGAGACCGCCGCCAACCCGAGCAGCCCTGCGACACGAGCAAGGGCACCCTGATGCTGATCAATGGCCGCCACTACCTGGATGAACACTATCAACCGGACAACCTCGCCCCGTTCACCAAGACCTACTGCTATGAGGACCAAAGGGCCTACCCGGCCGCAGCGGATGCCTTCATCAAGATGCAGCAGGACTGCAAGCAACACACCGGGGCCCACCTGATGGTCAATTCGGCCTATCGTTCCTACCAGGACCAGAAGGGGACCTACAAGCGCAATGACAAGCGGTATGTTGCAACCCCCGGCTACAGCGAGCACCAGACAGGACTGGCCATCGACGCCACATCGTTGCAGCATCCCGAGAAATGGTCTTTCGGCAAGTCAGAGGAGGGTATCTGGATGCGCGAGAACTGCCATCGGTATGGATTCATCCTGCGCTATCCCGAGAAGCAGTCCCGCATCATGGGCTACAGCTACGAGCCGTGGCACCTGCGCTATGTGGGCACCGATGTCGCCACCCGCATCCACGACGAGGGTATCACATTTGACGAGTACTATGCCTATTACATCGATGCCAAAGAGCCTCACGCAAAGCCGCCCAGTCGCTAAGCCCTTCTATTATTGCAGCTTCACGTCATAGCCCGAGTTACCGGCAATGATTGTGAAAGTACCTCTCAA
>JAFTFA010000179.1 GCA_017449785.1 Muribaculaceae bacterium
CAGTTTGCCGTGGTGTATGACCCCCGTGGCCACCTGTGCTACGGCAGCGGGATTATTACGTTATGAAAAAAATTATTATTCCAAAAAAAATCATTTTATGAAGGCATTTAGTAATAAACGTTTTGTGCTGCAAGTCATGCTCTTGTTGCTGATTATTGTAGTATCGTCGTGTAGCGAGAGAAAGGACAAGCGGTGGTTCTATATTTTTGATAAGGACATTGAGCTGCGATTAGATCCAGAATATTTACAACAGCTCCATGAAATGAATGATAGTGAGATTGCCAACCTGAAAAGTTCTGGAAACATTGAGGACGCCATGAGGGCAGGCTCTCTGGAAGATATGTTTAATGAGACTTTGGAGTTTAAACGTGGTTGGTGTTTCTTGACCAAGAAAAAGATTGAAGGAGACTTTTTATATCCCAGCGGTGATTATAAGTTTCTTGTTCCTGCGGGTTCCTACAGATTGATGACTTGTGAGGAGGTATTATCTGCGAAGGAAACAGGTAATTTGCCTGATGGTACTGTCGTTTCTGGTCCGCAAGCTAACTATCACTTCAGAACAGCAATTAAGGATTATGAAGTAGCACAGGCCGATGATAGCTGGGAGGGATATAAGGCCCCTGGTTCATCTCCGCTGTGGACGCTCTGGCCCTTGCTGATACCCGTTTTGCTGGTGATGTTTTTTTCGTATATCAGCGATTTTGGTAAAGAAGATGAAGAAGCCGATGTTTGGTTGACAGCTCCCGTCTTGACGGTTGGTGCGATGGTGCTCGAAATAATCTTTTATTTCTTGTTCAAAGGGAGGATAAATGACTTCGTGTACAGTGAACATAGTATCCTGGTCGCCTTGTTTTCAATCCTCTTGTTGATTGGAGTCGTGTTGGTTAATGTTGTTGCTGCCTTTAGGGTAAACAGCAACATCATGGACTATTACGGGTTGCGCATTAAAGGCCAACAATGGCTAATCGCAATTGTCGGTCTGGTAGTGATCTGGTTTATTGCTGGTTCGTTCGCAAAGTCTATAGGTATATCTGGAAGCCAGAATATTAGGATATTCCGTCTTGTGGTAATGGGAGCAATAGCCCTTGTTTATTTTGGTTTAATATTCTATAAGCAGAATCGAGAATATGTCAAGGCATTACCTATCATGGTTGTTCTTGCTATTGTGCTAGAGATGTTCTTGTATCTGGCTTTTTGGGTGATTCTATTAATATTGGTAGTGACGGTCTGCCTCAATATGACGATTTTCAGCGGAAAAGGCTTTTTGGGTGATTCAGACATGCGTTCTGATGCCGAGATAAGAAAAGCTCAGGATTGTTCTGATTGTCGGTTTTATCTAACAGATGAATGCAAACATGTGCCAGGTGGACCCAATTCAATTTCCCCCTGCTGGGAAAAGCGGTAATTAAGAAAAGAATATGCTCTGCGTTTAGATTAATCAAGAATAGAGGATAATGGAGAATAAAGAGGAATTGATAGAGTTGAAGGTGCTGGGCATCACGCGCAGCGAGGTGCAGCCCGGGGCCTACGCGTTGCTGCTGGAGAATGCCGACCACGGTCCCGACGAGGCACGCCGCATCCCGATCGTCGTGGGTGCTGCCGAGGCGCAGTCCATCGCCGTCAATCTGGAGCAGGTGACGCCGTCACGGCCGTTGACCCACGACCTGTTTGTGAGCATGTTCCACATGTATGGCATCGAGCTGCAGCGGGTGGTCATCTATAGCTTCAAGGACGGCGTGTTTGCCGCGATGCTCTATGTGTCCAACGGTGTGATCAACGTCGAGATTGACTCCCGCACGAGCGACGCCATCGCCATCGCCCTGCGCACCGGCTCGCCCATCTACATCACGCCCGAGGTGATGAAGCTCACCAGCTATGAGTGGCGGCGAGACGGCAACTACAAGCCTCAGAAGCCCGTCCGGCTGGAGGACCTGCCCGTCGAGAAGCTGGAACGCCGCATGCAGCACTATGTGGAGAAGGAGGAATATGAGAAAGCCGCCCGGGTCCAGAAAATCATCGCCCAGAAGACCAATTCTGACCATGGAGAGGGTTGAATGGCCGAAAAATTTACTACCTTTGTCAGTCGAAAATAATGTCAAAAAAATAATAATACTTAAGAACTTATGAAAAATCTGAAGTTGAGACTCATCGTAATGAATTTCCTGGAGTTTGCCGTGTGGGGCGCCTACCTGACCTGCATGGGCAACTACCTGGGACGTGCCGGTATGGGAGCCGAAATCTCATGGTTCTATGCCATCCAGGGCATCGTGTCCATTTTCATGCCCACGCTGATGGGCATTGTGGCCGACAAGTACATCCAGCCGCAGCGTCTGCTGGGCATCTGCCACCTGCTCGCCGGTATGGCCATGATCGCGCTGGCCTACATGGGTATGTCCAGCGATATGCCTGACAAAGTGGCCTTTATCACCCTCTACACGGTGAGTGTCGCCTTCTACATGCCGACGCTGGCGTTGTCCAACACGGTGGCCTTTACCATCCTCAAGGACAACAACATGGACACCGAGAAGGACTTCCCGCCCATCCGCGTGTTCGGCACCGTGGGCTTCATCGCCACGATGTGGTTTGTCAACTGTGCGGTGCTTGACGGCGGCAGCTTCGGCTTCACGCTGGGCGAGAATGCCAACAAGTTCCAGTACACCTACATGCAGTTCATGGTATCGGGCCTGTTGAGCGTGGTGCTGTTCCTCTACTGCATGACCCTGCCGCAGTGCAAGCTCGTCAAGAAGGAGTCGCAGTCGCTGTCCGAGCAGCTGGGCTTGAGCGCCTTCAAGCTGTTCAAGACCAAGAAGATGGCGATGTTCTTCATCTTCTCGGCCATGCTGGGCATGTCGTTGCAGGTGACCAACGGCTTTGCCACCCCCTATCTGACCCACTTCAAGAGTGATCCCGCGATGGCCGACACCTTCGGCGCCAACAACGCGACGATGCTCGTGTCGCTGTCCCAGATCGCCGAGGCCCTGTGCATCCTGTTGATTCCCTTCTTCCTGAAGCGCTACGGCATCAAGGTCGTAATGTTGATCGCCATGTTTGCCTGGGTATTGAGGTTCGGCTTCTTCGGTGCCGGCAACCCCGCCTTCCCCGGTGTGATCCTGATCGTGCTGTCGTGTCTCGTCTATGGTGTGGCATTTGACTTCTTCAACGTCTCGGGCGGCATCTTTGTCGACAAGGAGTGCGAGCCCGACGTCAAGGCATCGGCCCAGGGCCTGTTCATGCTCATGACCAACGGCCTGGGCGCCACTATCGGCACGCTGGCCGCCGGTGCTATCGTCAACAGCCTGTGCCACTGGACCGATGACGGTTTCCTGGTGGGCAACACCGCGTCGAGCTGGAGCACCGCATGGTACATCTTCGCCGCATTTGCCCTGGTGGTAGCCGTGTCGTTCATGTTCCTGTTCAAGTACAAGCACGTGAGAGAGAAATAAAACGGTCAAGTGATATAGTTGTTACAGCCCCCCACAGGTCTAACAACTTACAACTAACAACTAACAACTTACAACTTTAAAACTTAAAACTCACCAATCCATGCACCGTTTCTATTGTCCCGACATAGCAGAGACGTTGACGCTGGGCGAGGAGGATTCCAAGCACTGCGTCAAGGTGCTGCGCATGGCCGAGGGCGACACCATCGAGGTTGTGGACGGGAACGGCATGCTCTACACCTGCCGCATCACGATGGCCCTCCCCAAGCGGTGTGCCGTCGCCGTGGCGGACAAGCAGCACCAGCCCCCGCACTGGCCTCACCGCATCGTGCTGGGCATCGCGCCGACCAAGAATCTGGACCGCATCGAGTGGCTGGTGGAGAAGTGTGTGGAGATGGGTGTGGACCGCATCATCCCGCTGCGCTGCCACAACAGCGAGCGCACCGTGTTAAAGACCGAGCGCCTGAAGAAAATCATGGTATCGGCCATGAAGCAGTCGCTCAAGGCGACACTGCCCCGACTGGACGAGCTGACGCCCATCGAGCAGGTGCTTGCCGAGCCGCTGGAGGGCACGCGCTGCATCGCCTACTGTGACGCCATGCTGCCGCGCGATCAGCGCCAGTCGCTGACTACGGCCTACGAGCCAGGCAACGACGTGGTGGTGCTCATCGGCCCCGAGGGGGACTTCAGCCCCGAGGAGGTGCAGGCCGCCCGCGAGGCAGGTTACGTGCCCGTGACGCTGGGAGAGAGCCGCCTGCGCACCGAGACGGCCGGCATGATGGCCGTGGCCGCGATCCACACACTGATAGAGGTGAGAAACGATAATAAATGACTAACAGCCAGCGGCTAACAGCTGACGGCTAAAAACTAAAAAGATATGCTGAACGAATTATTGGCATCGACCAATTTCTTCCTGCTGGCCGGTCCCTGTGTGATCGAGGGCGAGGAGATGGCGATGGATATAGCCGAGAAGGCGATGACGATGACCCAGAAGCTGGGCATCCCCTATGTGTTCAAGGGCAGTTACCGCAAGGCCAACCGCTCGCGCATGGACTCGTTTACCGGCATCGGTGACGAGAAGGCCCTGCGCATCCTGCGCAAGGTGGGCGAGACCTTCAAGATCCCCGTGGTGACCGACATCCACGAGCCCGTCGAGGCCGACATCGCCGCCGAGTATGTCGATGTGCTGCAGATTCCCGCCTTCCTGTGCCGCCAGACCGAGTTGCTGGTTGCCGCCGCCCACACGGGCCGCATGGTCAATATCAAGAAGGGCCAGTTCCTGGCTCCCGAGTCGATGCGGTTTGCCGTGCAGAAGGTGCGTGACGCCGGCTGCGACGAGGTGGCTATCACCGAGAGGGGCACGACATTCGGCTACCAGGACCTGGTGGTGGACTTCCGCGGTGTGCCCGTGATGCAGGCCTTTGCCCCGGTGATCGTCGATATCACCCATAGCCTGCAACAGCCCAACCAGGGTGGGGGAGTGACCGGCGGCCGCCCCGAGCTCATCGAGACGATGGCCCGCGCTGCCATCGCCACGGGTGCCGACGGCCTGTTCCTCGAGACCCACCAGAATCCCGCGGTGGCCAAGAGCGACGGTGCCAACATGCTCAAGCTCGACCTGCTGGAAGGCCTGTTGACGCGCCTGTCGCGCCTCAAGGCCGTCATGAACGAGATAGACAACAAATAAATAGAGAGTTTAACACTACTAGTAGATACCTGACGACAATGAATGCAAGGAGAATCCTCGTGTCGCTGCTGGTCGCCGCCGGAGCACTGGCTGCCCCGTGCCAGGACACTGACGCCGTGGTGCGTGACAAGGTGACCCAGGCGGTGATGAAGGTCTATGACGACCACCTCGCCGAGAACCCCAACGACTACAACGTGTTGTTTGCCCGTGCCCACCAGCACTACTATGACGGCGACTATACCGCAGCGCTCACCGACGTCAACCAGGCGATGATGCTCACGCCCAAGACCGACAAGGAGCTGCGCTTTGACGAGTACATCCTGCGGGCCCGCATCAGCGATGCCCGCAAGGACTACATCGGCGAGCTGGCCGATCTCAAGCTGGCCCAGGAACTGCAGCCCAAGTCGCTGCCCTGTACCGACATGATTGCCAAGGCGAACCTCAAGGCGGGGAACCTGGACGCTGCTGAGAAGGCCTTCAAGACCATCCTGCGCGCCGAGTCGATGAACTATGACGCGATGTATGGCCTGGCCCAAGTGGAACAGGCCCGCGGCAACGCCAAGGCCGCCGAGGCCCATGTGACCAAGGCCGTCACGCTGTTCCGCGTCGAGCCGCAGGTCTATGTGAACCGTGCCGACATCTTTGCCCGCCAGGGCAATATCCGCGCTGCTGTCGAGGACCTGCTGGCCGGTATGGCGGTGGGCAACGGCGGCAATGCCGCGCAGTGCCTGTTTGAACTCAGCGACAAGGATTATGACGGCGTGATGCGCTCGCTGGGCGAGCTGGCCGATGTCAACGCGACCGACGGCGGCATGTACCGCTACCTGGGCGCCAACATCGCGATGGACCACTGCCGCTACAGCCAGGCACTGGCCGAGCTGGAGCACATCCAGCGCGGCCACCTGTATAGCGGCGCCGGTGTGGACTACAGCATCGCCAAGTGCTGCCTGGAGCTGGCCCGATTTGACGAGGCGGCCGACCATGCCGAGAGAGCCATCGCCCGCGATGCTCTCCAGCCCGACTACTATGTCGTCAAGGCGCTGGCCCAGTACTATGCCGGCGAGGGCGGCCATGCCGATGCCGCGATGGAGACGTTGAAGCACTGCTCGCGCATCGCCCCGCAGTTTGTCCCCATGCTGTTGACCAAGGCCATGCTCCTCGAGAGCCAGGGCAATGACAACGAGGCACTGGGCTATCTCAACGCCGCTGTCGCCAACGAGCCCGACAATGCCGATGCCCTGATGGCGCGCGCGCTGGTGCTGCGCCGCCTGGGCCACGATAAACTGGCCGTGCGCGACCTGAATACCATCGTGCTGCAGAGCGACGACGCCTATCGCATGAAGGGCTTTGCCCTGAACGAGCTGGGGCGCGACAACGAGGCCTTTGCCTGGTTGAACCAGCTGACGTCGAGCCGCCAGCCCGGCGGTGAAGACCTGTACTATGCCGCCCTGTTCATGGCCACGAGGGGCGACGGCTACAAGGCCATGGAGTACATGCGTCAGGCCATTGCCGGCGGCTTTGACAGCCAGTACCGCCTGTATCATGATGTGCTGTCCCCGTTGAATTTCAAGGCCATGCGCAGCGAGCCGGGCTTTGATCAACTGGGCGTCAAGCCGTAACGCTGTGTAATAGTTAAGGAATCGACCCTGTTTTTTTCTGTCGGATTGCCGTTGAAGCGTTGGGGAAACATATCGTTGCCGCTGGTCGTCGTGGGGCTGTTGCTCATGGCGATGCTGGCATCGTGTTCCTCGACCAAGCATGTGCCGCAGGGCCAACTGCTGCTCGACAAGGTGAAGATCAACATCGCCGACCCGCATGACGGCGTCGAGACCTCGCAGCTGGCCAACTACCTGCGACAGAACGCCAACCACCGCGTGCTGGGCGGCCTGAAGCTGCAGCTGGCCTTCTACAACATGGCGGGCCATGACACCACCAAGTGGTATAACCGCTGGATCCAGCGCGTGGGCACGCCGCCGGTCATCTATGACAGCGCCCTGACGGTGGCCAGCCAGGAACAGTTGCACATGGCCCTGAGCAACCGCGGCTACATGAACAATACCGTGGACTATCGCGTCAAGACCGACAGCGTCAAGCGCAAGGCCAGTGTCGATTATGACATCACGCTGGGCGACCCCTACTACATCCGCTCGATCGACTATGACATCCCCGACGAGTCGCTGCATCGCCTGATACTGGCCGACTCGTCGCGCTTCACCGTCCACTGTGGTGACCTGCTGGACTATACCCGCCTGGACGAGTGGCGCCAGGCGATCACCGAGCGGTTGCGCAACCAGGGCTACTATGCCTTCAACAAGGAATACATCACCTTCCTGGCCGACACCGCCGCCGGGTCCAAGGCCGTGGACCTGACGCTGAACACGCGTGACCCCTACCGCAACGACCACATGCCCTATTACACCGAGTATGAGCCCTTCTGGGTGCGTGACGTGGTATATGTCACCGACTATGACCCTGTCGAGATGCATGACGGCTACCTGGGCGTGGACACGGTGGTGATGCGCGACGGAGTGAAGGTGATTGAGGGCGAGGATCGCTACCTGAGGCTCGACATCATCGACGAGTGCAACCACATTGAGCCTGGTCAACTCTATAACGCCGAGGCCGTGAACCGCACCTATCGAGCCCTGGGCCGCCTGAACATCCACAAGCAGGTCAATATCGACGTGCGACCCGTGGGCGAGGTCGACGGGGCGCTCATGGTGGATGCCTGGGTGC
>JAFTFA010000180.1 GCA_017449785.1 Muribaculaceae bacterium
CTTGATTGGCAACGAAGTATTAACTGCTAGCGCATTACAAGAGCATTTCAAATCATTCAGAGGTGGTAAACTGAGTACCATGGCAATTCCTTCTGATGACGAAGTTAAAGAGGGCTTCAGGAACAGCAAACTATATAACCGACCAGCTACTTGCATTCTTTATTTATTAGAGTCTGCACTTCGAAATCCGAAAATGGGCACAAGCCTCAAGCCTCTAGAAGGATATACCTTGGAGCATTTAATGCCAAAAAAATGGAGGAACAACTGGAGCTCCCCAACAAAGAACTCCGAAGAAGATCGCGATAAGATTTTGCTTACTTTAGGTAATCTTGCCATAATTCCCCAACCATTGAATTCCTCAATTCGTGATGCTAATTGGACAACAAAATTGGTCGGGAAGAATGCAAAAACGGGCCTTAAGGTAAACGCTTCAGGGTTAATAACAATGCAAGACGCATTAACCAAAACAGATTGGAATGAAGAAACCATAGAAGAGCGTGCTGATGTCTTATCCGAATATGCATTGATGATTTGGCCAGAATAAGCTCGTAAGGTTGTCTTTTCCGCATCAAGGCGGTTACCGTACTTTTGCAGGGTACGATAACCGCTTTTATCATGACACAAGAAAAAGACATTCGGTCAAGACTTATAGCCTTTCCTGCTGTATAGGCATGCAGGTCATGCACAAGTGCAGCTTTGTTGCGCATCTGGCAGGAGCAGATCACGCTGCTCGGTGTCATCGACACGGGCGCACTGCTGAGATCACCCAAGGCCTTGCCGCTGCCTCTTCCGCACGTATTACGCCTCACTCA
This sequence comes from Muribaculaceae bacterium, assembly GCA_017449785.1. Taxonomy (GTDB): domain Bacteria; phylum Bacteroidota; class Bacteroidia; order Bacteroidales; family Muribaculaceae; genus Sodaliphilus. The sequence continues at coordinate 813 of JAFTFA010000180.1, forward strand.
TGCGACTGAAGGACTTCTACGAGAAGAACGCCGTCAGGACATTCTGCGGGATCTTTGGTCCAGCGTTCAACAAAATCCAGGTAAAGAACGAAATAATACCTTAAAAAGTAATTAGTTTGAGAATTATGCCTATCTTTGCAGTGTATAAACTGAAAGATTATGGCGCAGGCAAGGATTGAAACTGTTAAGCAGACTGATGAAATTGGGCTTTTCACCATTCGTTTTGAGGGTGAAAGCATCACAGAATTTTGAGAAATTCGCAAGCAAATTCAAGGACGATGCTAAGAGACAGACCGATCTTTAGGTGATTCTCAATACGCTTAATCGCATGCTTGAGAATGGCGCGGCTTTAGAGCGTTATTTCCGCTACGAAGGCAAAATGAGCAACAATGTGGTTGCGTTACCCACTTACCGCACATCGCTCCGCCTGTATTGCCTGCGAATGTCCGATAGTGTTTTGATTGTTGGCAATGGTGGCGAGAAGAACACTAAGACCTACGAAGAGAGTGCCGAACTTAACGGCTATGTGATCAGCCTTCAGAAACTCGACAAGCTGCTTAAGCAAGAAATCGCCAGCGGTACGGTCGTGATAGAGAAGGCCAATATTGTTGGTGCTGATGAGAAAACGTTTGACATATGAGACAGGCAAAATCTGCGGCGAAATTGTTTGACCAGATAGTTGCTGAAACTCCACCCGAGTTGAAAAAGCAACTTGACATGTCGTTTGCAATCGCCGACAAATTAGATGCAATTCTTAAAGAGAAGGGAATGAACCAAAAGGAATTCGCCCAAATGATAGGGCACACTCAAGCCGAGGTGTCGCGCTGGTTGAGCGGCACTCATAACTTCACGCTCGCCACGCTGGCTAAAATCTCGGTGGCATTGGGCGTGAACTTGCTTACTGTGTAATGCATTAATCAGAGATTGTGACTCAATTTTTCCCAAAAGAATGTCAATCCATTAATGATAGAGCGAGTTTACAATATTATTCTATGGCCGCAGGGCGTTGATCCCCCTGGAGGCTGTGCCTTGAGGGTGATATCACACTCTATCTTGGTAGAGTAAGTTGATTGTCAATACTTTATTGTTATCAAACTCGCGTTATTTACATTCCATTGCCTGCAATTTGGTACACATGTGTACCAAATGATGACTGGAGGCAACATCGCTGACGACTAATGAATGATCTATAAAATTCAAGGAATATGAAAAATATCAACGGTAATCATGTGGAGATGAGGCTCGCCATTCTGGGCTGGATGCTTTGTTCAATGCTGTCTGTCTATGCCCAAAGTGTGCGTGAGACCATACGATTGGACGAGGGCTGGAAATTCTCGCTGGGCAACGCTGCCGACCCAGCAAAGGACTACGGCTGCGGCACTGAGTATTTCAACTATTTGACCAAGGCCAACTCAATACACAACGAGGGCCCATACTCCATTAAGTTCAACGACTCGACATGGCAAGAGGTGCGCATTCCACACGACTGGGTGACTATCTTGCCCTATGCTCAAGAGGCCAGCCACTCCCACGGCTACAAAACTGTGGGCTATCAATATCCCGAAACGAGTGTGGGCTGGTATCGCAAGGTGATCACAATCCCCGAGTCGGACTTGGGCAAGCACATTGCCCTGCAGTTTGACGGCATCTTCCGTAATGCCCGCGTCTGGTTCAACGGCTTCTATATGGGTACCGAGCCCAGCGGCTATGCCACGCAGGTGTATGATGTGACCGAGTATGTGAACTATGGCGGTGATAATCTTGTTTGTGTGCGAGCCGATGCTACGCTCGAGGAAGGCTGGTTCTATGAGGGAGCCGGCATCTATCGTGACGCATGGCTCATCAAGTCGGCCGCTGTTAGTGTAGCTCCATTCGGCACCTTTGTCTACGCCGACCTCAAGTCCCCTTACACCTCGGCGACCATTCATGTGGAAACCGAGGTAAACAATCACTCATTGGCACCACACGCGTGTACCGTAGAGCACCGACTGCTCGATGCTCAAGGCAACGAAGTGGGCAGGACAAACGCTGCATCACTTGATCTGAAAGGCAAACAGACCCGCGGCTGCAAACAGATGCTGACGCTTGACCGACCGCACCTGTGGAGCACCAGCGACCCCTATCTGTATCAAGTGGAAACGACTGTCAGGGTGAACGGACTGGTGACCGATGTCTACATGACAACGACGGGCATCCGTGATGTGGAGTTTGACGCCGACCGTGGATTTCTGCTCAACGGCGAAGAGATTGAGCTCAAGGGCGTGAACATGCATCAGGACCATGCCGGCGTGGGAGCCGCTATTCCCGAGGCACTCATGGCGTGGCGCATCAAGCAGCTGAAGAAATTGGGCTGCAATGCCTATCGTGCATCCCACAACCCGATGACGCCTGCGCAACTTGACATCTGCGACCGCGAGGGCATTCTCGTCATTGACGAGAACCGGCTTTCGGGCATCAATACCGAGCACCTGAGGCTGCTGGAAAACATGATTAAGCGCGACCGCAACCACCCGTCGATCATCCTGTGGAGCGACGGCAACGAGGAGTGGGGCCTGGAGAATACCATTCAAGGCACACGCGTCGCAGCCGCCATGCGAGAATATACCCGTCTGCTCGATCCCACCCGCCATTCAACAATGGCCAATGCCGGCGGGTCAGAATTGATTAAGGGACTCGATGTGGTGGGATTCAACTATATCGCTCAAAACGATGTGGATAACCGTAAGAAGGCCAACCCCACATGGAAAATTGTGGGCACCGAGGAAACCACAGGCTGCGGCACGCGTGGTGTCTATTTTGACTCACCCGACCAGCCCGGCCACATGGTCAGCATCAACCGTGGCATGCAGCCAGGCGTGGAGAACGTGATTGAGCGTGGATGGAAATTCTATGACGAACGTCCTTGGGCGGCAGGTCTCTTCTACTGGACGGGGTTTGACTACCGTGGCGAGCCCAATCCCCTGTCTTATCCCGCCCATGACTCGGAATTCGGCATTCTTGACTATTGCGGATTTCCCAAAGACGAGGCCAGCTATCTCAAAGCATGGTGGACCGACGAACCCGTGCTGCACATCTTCCCCCACTGGAACCTGCAAGGCCATGAGGGCGAGGAAGTGGAGATCTGGGCCTACAGCAACTGTGATGAAGTGGAATTGACGGTGAACGGCAAGAAACTGGGTCGGCAGGCGATGCCCAAGAACGGTCACCTGAAATGGAAAGCCGTCTATAAACCAGGACGCATTGTTGCCGTTGGATACAAGAACGGAAAGCGCATCTTGAAACAAACTGTCGAGACCACCAGCCCTGCGGCAAAAATTGTGCTGCGGGCAGACCGAGGGTTCATCACTGCCGATGGACGCGACGTGGCCGTCGTGACCGTTGAGATTCAGGATGGCAAGGGACGCATTGTTCCTGATGCCTGCCCCATGCTGACCTGCTCACTCCAGGGGAACGGCCGCATCTTGGGTGTCGGTAACGGTGACCCCTCCTACCTGGGTCCTGACCATCCCGATGAACTGGACTGCCACACATTCCAGATCCCTGCATTCAACGGCCTGGCCCAGATCATCATCCAGAGCGGACACACTCCCGCTGCCCTTCAACTGACCTGCAGCAGCGACGGTCTAAAGCCTGGTAACTTAATGATCACAGCCGAATAAACCAGAAAGAATAGATAAGTCGACTACGGGAGAAGGGAAATTGACAAACTGATGATGAAAATTGATAAATCTTTTTTACCTTTGCGGGCGATACTTTAAATCAAGGATTATATTATCTAATTTTTAATTTCTAAACATTTTGATTATGAAACAACTCATAAAAACCACCATCCTGCTGCTGGCTCTCCTGTTGCCCGTACTCACTTACGCCCACGACTTCAAGGTCGATGGTATCTATTACAACATCAACGGCAACGAGGCCGAAGTAACCCATGGGAAAGATATTTACAGTCGCTATCATGGCGCGGTGCCTATCCCAGCCAGCGTCACCTACAATGGAACCACCTACCCGGTAACTTCTATCGGCCAGCAGGCGTTCGCTAGATGCAGTGCTCTGACGAGCGTGGAGATCCCGAATTCTGTCACTTCCATCGGCAGGTGGGCGTTCACTGAATGCACTGGGCTGACCGGCATTGTGGTAGAAAGTGGCAATGCAACATTTGATTCGCGCGACAACAGTAATGCAATTATTGAGACCTTCTCTAATACTTTGATTGTTGGCTGCAAGAACACGACTATCCCCAACTCGGTAACTGCTATCGGTGACGAGGCGTTCGCTAACAACAGTGGTCTGACTAGCATCGACATCCCCAACTCAGTAACTTCTATCGGCCATCAGGCGTTCGTTTACTGCAGTGGTCTGACCCGCATCGACATCCCTAACTCGGTAACTGAGATCGGTATGTTAGCATTCGCTGAATGCACTGGGCTGACCTGCATCGTGGTAGAAAATGGCAATCCAAGATATGATTCGCGCGATAACTGCAATGCAATTATAGAGACCGCCGATAATACGTTATTTTTGGGCTGCAAGAACACGATTATCCCTAACACGGTAACTGCTATCGGTGACAGGGCGTTCGCTTACTGCCATGGACTGACCAGCCTCGACATTCCCAACTCGGTAACTGCTATCGGTGACCAGGCGTTCGATAGCTGCGATGGACTGACCAGCCTCGACATTCCCAAC
>JAFTFA010000181.1 GCA_017449785.1 Muribaculaceae bacterium
CCGTTAGCTCATTGATCGCATTGAATGCCATGACACACATGGGAAGCACTTCATCAACGGGTAGCGTGGTAGCGATACCGATGACCCGCGCGCCAGATTCTCGACCGGCAATCAGCCCGTTACGGGAATCCTCGAGCACAACACAGTCGCCAATAGCGACCCCGATTTGCCTTGCTCCAGTGAGGAAGCAGTCAGGATCTGGCTTGGCCTTGCTGACCATGTCACCGGTGATGACTTGGTCAAACAGGGTGGGGAACTCGGGATACTGGCTATAGAGGGTCTGCATCTTCTTGCGGTCGCTTGAGGTGACAATCGCCATCGGCACATCGGCACGCCTCAGGGCCTTGACCAGTTCTATCGCACCGGGGAAGAACTCAAAACTCATGTTGCGTTCAAACTCCAGCAACTTGTCAAGCACCTGCTGTTTTACCTCATCGTCGGGGAAATAGCCCAATATCCTGGTGAGGTGGAATCCCTTGATGTAACGTGAAAAATCGGGCACTCCGGTAGGGTATTGACGGTCCATCTCTTCCCAGAAGATGCTGTACTGTCCCTCGCTGTCGAGCAGCACGCCGTCGAGGTCGAACAGCACGCCCAGTTGTCTTGTCTTTTCACTCATGTCGTTTTCTCGTGATGATTTGAACTGCAAAAGTACGCGTTATTTAGTAAATTTCAGTAATTTTGTGCCATAAAAAAACGCTCGATATTATGATTCAGGAATTGCAACTTCGTGTCAGCCCACGCACTGCAGCTAATATGGGCGATCTCGCCCAGCATCTTGCCAAGCACAACGACATCAATGCCCAGAGCATACAGGGCATCAGGATATTGAAACGATCGATCGACGCGCGCCAGCGCAACGTGGTCGTCAATCTCAAGGTGCGCGTCTATATCGACGAGCCCATGACCCGTGACTACCTCGTGCCGCCCATCGAGTACAGGCCGGTCGATGGTAAGCGCCAGGCTATCGTTGTCGGCATGGGCCCTGGCGGATTGTTTGCGGCATTAAGGCTCATCGAGCTGGGCATCAAGCCCATCGTCCTCGAGCGTGGCAAGAATGTGATGGAACGTCGCATCGACGCATCGCGCATCCAGCGCGAGGGTGTGGTCGATCCCGAGAGCAACTACTGTTACGGCGAGGGTGGGGCAGGGGCCTATAGCGACGGCAAGCTGTACACCCGCAGCAAGAAACGCGGCTCGGTGGATCGTGTGTTGGGAATCTTTGTCCAGCACGGTGCCCGCGAAGACATCCTCGTTGATGCCCACCCACACATCGGCAGCGACAAGTTGCCCGCTGTCATCAAGGCCATGCGCGAGACCATCCTGCGATGCGGGGGCGAGGTGCACTTCGAGACCCGTGTGACCCGCCTCATCGTCGAGGACGGTAAGGTGACCGGCGTGGAAACGGCAGCGGGCGAGGCCTTTGACGGCCCCGTCATCCTGGCTACAGGCCACTCGGCGCGAGATGTTTACAAGATGCTGCACGACAGCGGCATCGCGCTCGAGGCCAAGGGCATCGCTGTCGGCGTTCGCCTGGAGCATCCCCAGCGCATTATCGACCAGATACAGTACCACAGCGTGCTGGGACGAGGCGAATTCCTGACTGCTGCCGAGTACAACTTCGTCACCCAGATCGATCATCGGGGCGTCTATTCCTTCTGCATGTGTCCAGGCGGCTTTGTCGTGCCTGCCGTGAGTGAGCCCGACGGCCTCGTGGTCAATGGCATGTCGCCCAGCAACCGTGGGTCGCACTGGGCCAACTCGGGCATGGTGGTCGAGTTGCATCCCGAGGACTTGCCCGACGAGTATAAGAAATATGGTGTGCTGGCCATGATGATGTTCCAGCAGGACATGGAGCGTCGCGCCTTTGCCGAGGCGGGCAATACGCTCATCGCCGGTGCACAGCGCATGAAGGACTTTGTCGATGGTCGCGCCTCGCGCAACATCCCGCCGTCATCCTATCTACCTGGCGTACAGCCGTCAAGGCTTGACCTGTGGATGCCGCCGTTTGTCGCCAACAGGCTGCGCAAGGGCTTCAAGGTCTTCGGCAAGAACGCCCGCGGCTTCCTCACCAACGACGCTACCGTCATCGGTGTCGAGACTCGCACGTCATCCCCCCTGCGCATCCCGCGCGACAATGAGTTGCTTCATCACGTCGCCATCGAGGGGCTATACCCCTGCGGCGAGGGCGCAGGCTACGCTGGCGGCATCGTCTCCAGCGCCATCGACGGCGAACGCTGCGCCGAAGCCCTCGCCGAAGCCTATACCCGGCATTAACCGGCATAAATAATTATAAAAAGATTATTTTTTTCTGAGCGTGCACAATATGGCGCG
>JAFTFA010000182.1 GCA_017449785.1 Muribaculaceae bacterium
ACGACGCAAATCTACTTGGCATCGTTGAACAATTCAATCATTGATATGGCAAACAAAAAAAAATTAACATGTTGGAACATGTCATTAAGCCAGTACATCTCTAAGTAAGAGAAGTATAGTTTTATTGGCCCTTTTAACTGATCATCAGCCTTATACAATATTCATCCTCACAAACCATGTTATAACATATTACCAAATCATTGCCATTTAAAACATATTTTTTTAAAAAAAGAGTTGATTAATGTAAATTTTTTTTTAATTTTGCGGTACAAATACTTCTCTTACTTAGAGATGGTAATAGACGATTCATCTATGTCGCTGGAAATCAGCACAGAGAAATGGAGAGTTTAAATCATTATACAATTTATCCCAGGCACTGTGCTCATTTAGTATGGTGACCCTCTCTATTTTGCCTGAGCTTGATGGACACCCCAATGCAGAAAGATAAAATTCACTGGTTCCCGATGCGAGTGACCTATAATAGAGAATTGAAAATAAAAGGTTTACTCGATGAACTCCAGATTGAAAATTTTGTCCCCATGAGATATGACTATGTTCAGACTCGCTCAGGCAAAAAGAAGATGATGATTCCTGCAATAAGAAATCTTATTTTTGTCAAGTCATCCCGCGAAACTCTGACTAGGCTCAAGATGAGTAATGCTGGTTTTGAGCCGATGCGTTACATGACACGGAAATCGCTGACTGATGGACGAAACGAGATCATCTATGTTCCCGATAAGCAGATGGACAACTTCATGAGGGTTGCATCAATACCAGATGACAGAATAATCGTGCTCGATAATGCAGACTTCATTAACAAGGTGGGCAAGAGAGTGGAAATCACCGAGGGCTATTTTGCCGGGGTCGAAGGCGTTATCAAGAGAATCAAGCGCAACAAGCATGTTGTGGTGCAGATTGACGGGGTCGCGGCTGTCGCTATAGCATTTGTTCCCGCCAGCTGTTTATCATTTATCGACAAGAATTAATCAATTCCCAAAATGAATATAAATATATTTTTATATGGACAAGTACACCCAATTACTAGCATCTTTACCTTTTGACCTGCTACATATCGCAGAGTCATTTGCCAACGACAACAAATCTCCGCTAATTGAGCCAGCACATTTATTCCGTGCTCTGTTGCACAAGAGCGCTGGGCTGGTCAACTTTATCGAGGACACGCTCGACGAAGATTACTACTACTTTGTTGACTGGGCAGACATGCGAATGATGCAATGTGAGAAATCAGCCTATGGCATGAAAGGGATTCAACTCTCACACAGTTCACAGATGGTTGTAAAGGAAGCATCCAACATCAGTGAAAAGTGTGGCCTGCCCGAGATCAATGCTATCTGCCTGCTGGCATCGCTTGTTACTCCCGGCATCGGATTCTCGTTTGAGGAACTGAAAACCTTGCCACTGAAGGCCGATAAAGTCATCGCCACATTGCAATCACCGTCCTCCAAAGTGATCAACAAGGCTACTGCCGGCACTCAGAATGCTACAGGAGTAGCCGCTCAAGGAGGCAATGAATACTGCATCCCGATGCTGAACGAAGTGCCAGAGGAAGAAATCATCGGCTTTGAAAGCGAAGTCATGTCGATCGTTGAGGTGCTCGCCCGTAAAGATCGCGCCAATATCCTGATTGTGGGTGAGACTGGCGTGGGAAAAACCAGTTTGATTAACGGCATCTTGCAGCGATTGCAACAGAAGAGCGTGCCATCCTCGCTTGAGAGCATGCAGCCATTTGAACTCGACTTGATTGCACTCAGCCAGGGGGTCACCTATAAGGGTGAAATTGAAGATCGCTTCAAGAAGATAACTGAAGGTCTATTGAACCAGACTCAGCCTGTCCTTGTCATTGAGAACTTCCATCGTGTTGAGGAGCAGCAGTCGGTACTCAACGGCATCCTGCCGAACCTCAAAAAACTCTTGTCCAAAAATCAGTTGCAGGTAATCTGTACAGCAACGATTGATGGCTATACCAAGAATATCGAGAAAGACAAGGAATTCACGGCTTTCTTTGAGAAAATCACTGTTGAAGAACCGTCAGAAGAGCAAGCTATTGAGATACTACAGAACAAACGTAGCGCCTATGAGGAATTCCATCATCTGCCCATGGAAGATGATGTGCCTGCCGAAATCGTAAGACTGGCAAAGCGCTACATGCCCGACAAGCATTTGCCCTCATCGGCGCTTGATCTGCTCGATCGGGCGTTGTCATCGGTCAAGATTGCGAATGAGATGGCTAAGCTCAAGGATGAGAATGCCGCCCAGCAGGAGAAACTCTTCAAGGACGCCGTTCGTGATGTGGTATCCAAGATGACAGGTATCCCCATGGGCAACATCCAGTCTGAAGAGCGAGAGAAGCTGTCCAATGCCGAGGATATCCTGCACAAGCGCGTTGTCGGCCAGAATCACGCCATCAAGAGCATCCTTGATGCGATATATGAATCAAGGTCTGGATTGAACAAGAAGGGACAGCCCATCGGATCATTCTTCTTCCTGGGGCCGACAGGAACCGGTAAGACCGAACTCGCAAAGTCACTCGCTGAATTCCTCTTCAATGATGAAACGTCGATTCTCAGATTCGACATGTCCGAGTACAAAGAGGAACATTCAGTCGCTTTGCTTTATGGCGCACCTCCGGGATACGTCGGTTATGAGGAGGGCGGCTTGTTGGTCAACCAGATTCGCCAACACCCCTACTCTGTCGTGCTGTTTGACGAGATCGAGAAAGCCCACAAGTCGGTATTTGACCTGTTCCTGCAGATCCTAGATGAGGGTAAACTTCATGACAGGTTGGGCCGTGTCGGGGATTTCTCCAACTCGCTCATCATTTTCACGTCCAATATCGGCAGTGAATTCATTTTCAAGTCATTTGGGGAAAATATCGTGCCGACCCATGACCAGCTATTGGAAGTGATGCAAGGTCAATTCCGTCCCGAATTCCTTGCCCGTCTCACCGAGATTGTTCCTTTCTCGCCGATTACCACCGAGATGATTGACCGCATCTTTGATATCCACATCAAGAACCTGCTCAAGACGCTCAACGAGCAGAACATCGAGCTAGTGATCGATGAGACGGCAAGAAAGTATGTGACCCGAGTGGGATTTAATGCCCATTATGGTGCCCGCCCGATCCTGGGTATCATCCGCAAGGAGATAAGACGCCCGTTGTCCAAACTGATCATTTCGGGAGACATCAATCCTGGTGACACCGTGACAATGAAGTATGATGAAGAGCATCAACAGATCGTATGGGATATCGATACTCCCGACGAAGTGAATTAACGAATACAATATACATTAATTAATATATAATCATTATGGCAAGAAAAACTGTTATCACCAAGGTCTTGGACGCTAACGCAGAGGACGGCATTATCGAGTTCCCCCAGAATAAGACTTTATATGCCGACCAGTTTACTGATGAAGCGCCTAACACTGATGAAGATCGAGAAGGGTTTAAGCCCAAGAACATGAACGAAGTGTTTGAACACTACCAACCCAGCAAGAATGGAGTCGCTCTTGAAACCGAAGAGGGCGGCGCCGTGTATGAGAGCTTTGATTTCAAGTCCATCAAGGACTTTGAAGATGAGAGCCTTATTGAGCAGAGCGAACTGCTGAGTACAGCCAAGGGCAAAATTGATGCCTTGAATTCTGTCATCCGTCAGCTCGAGAAGAACAAGACCCTGCGCAACACGCTCAAGGATGAGGCTGCAAGAGGCAATCTTGCAAACGCATTAAAGGCACTGCTGGCTGAGATCGAAGATGCTGAATAAACCAATGATTATTAACAACCAAAACCAAAAATGATATGGCTGACGAAGAAATGAAAAAATCCCCTGTTGCAGAAGGGCCGCAGCTCAAGGAAAGAGAAAAAATTGAGAATCCGTCAGAGTTGCTGCAGGACAGTCTAGGCGGTTTGAACAAGTTTGGAGGATTCCAGCTGCTCAAGGGCCTGATTAAGGGTGTCGAAAACATGGACCCTCGCCGCAAAGCCGTGAAGAATATCTTCCTGAGCGACTCGGCCTACTCCGAAGCACGCAAGAAACTGAAAAACGAACTGGAATTGTGGGTTTCCATTCTGGAAAGCGGGGGCACCGACCCCATGCAGATTATCGAGTCGTGCAGTGCAAAGCGTGATAAGACCGAGCGCAACTTGAAAGATAACCTCTTCAACATCCACGAGGACATCAAGAAACTTGAGATCACATATCGTGCACTGGATTCGTTCTTTGCCAACGCAGGACAAGGCAAGATTGACTGCTTGACCCTGATGAACGTCAATAAGGACGAGCTGGAATATCACGATTCAGAAGATACCGTCGCTATCCGTGAAGAGCTCGAGAGGTATTATGACCGCTTGAGTCTTAAGAACAACTATAGCCTGCTGGTGGTACCCGGCTACCTGGGTGACGCCACAACCGTCAGGATGTGGGCCGACACGGCTTACCGTAACAAGGTGATCATGCTCACCGACTTCAAGGACAGCCTGAACTTCACCATGCTTAAGGATGAATTGGACGATGCCAACTTGCAAGGTCAAGATGCACAACTGGCCAATGTCGTCATGTCATGCAATTACATCCTGGGACGTAAGAAATCGGAATTGGCAGGCGAGGATGATGACATTTATCTGCCTGCATCAGCCGCCCTTGCTGGTCGCATGACCAATACCGAAGAAACCGTTATCGCACAAGGTTCCGCCGGCAAGAAGTACGGCACCCTGAGTAATGTTAAGGGCGCACGACTTGACCTGCGCAAGAGTGAGATTGCAGCACTCATTGACCAAGGTGTCATTCCCATGGTTGAGGAGGATGGCCGCACGATGGCATTCTCCAACCGTTCATTGTATAACGGTGCAACCATCGGTTTGCAGGAATATCCGATTGTCCGCACATTTGACTGGATTGGTAAAGTGTTCCAGAACTTCTTCAATGATGAAGCATTCATCAACTGGAACTCTCAGGTAAAGGCCGAATTGCAGCAGGCAATCCATGATTTCTTGAGCGATTATAAGGGCCCGGGCAAGCTCATCGAGAACTACAATCTCAAGGGCATCAACCAAGATCCCAAAACCAAGGACATCTCCATCCAAGTGGAACTGAAACCATTCTTTGCCGCCAAGAACTTCTTTATCGAGTTGACCGGCCACAATGGCACCGCCGGTGTGGAATGGGACCAGAATGTACAATAATCAGCTAGCGTATTTCATATTTTTATTTATTAACTTTAACAACTTTTCAGATTATGGCTACAAGAACAGCTACGATCAATGCCGACGGCATTCAGGAACGCGAAGTATTATTCGTAAAGTATGAACTCAACCAGCAGACCGACGTTGAAGGTCAGCCCACTGGCACGACCCGTGGTGGCAAGATCCGCGTGAGGGTGAAATCCAACGATGATGGCAATACCGAGCTGCTTGAGTGGATGATCGACACCTACATGAGCAAGAGCGGAACCATTTCATTCCCCAACCGCCAGGGTGGCGAAATGAAGCACCTCTCGTTCAAGGAGGGCTATGTAGTAGAGTATGCCGAGACTTATGACTCTACCAATGACCTGCTCCAGTACGAGGAGTTCACCATCTCTGCCAAGGAAATCCAGGTGGGTAACGCACGTCACAACAACCGCTGGACCATTGACAACTAATTAATTCTATTATTGGTGATTTGCAGGTTATTAATCTGCAAATCACCAATTTCCAATCACATCATTGATAATTTCCACTTCTTTACCGCATGAGTTCCCTTTTTGATACAATCATTAGAAATGCAGAGAAGACACTTGCCGAGTTCTCTGAATCATCAAGAGTGAGAATTCGAGAAGTCTCCTCCAAGGCAGACAAGGCCATCGGTGAGTTACACAACTCAATGAACCAACAGCCTGCAGAAATAGACCAACTCATCAGTAGCGCCAGACAAGAAGCAGCCAGCTCTCTTGATGAAGTCCGCAAGCATGTAGCCAAAGCTATTAATGAAGCCGAAGCTAGTGTCAACCAGACGGTCAATGAGGTGGAAAAATCGATCAAGTCGGTCGTTGCTGATGCCGAAAACCAGATCAAAGACATTGCTGCACAGGCTGAGTCTCAAAGTCAAGAAGCAGCCTCTAGCTCCAAGCCGTCCTTTGATGAACTGGCAAATCGAATGCAGCAACAAACCCAAGACCTCATCACCAAGGTCGAGAAAGAAGTACAGGATGGCATGTCACAAGCCGCCGACTTGGTACAAAAGGTCACTCCTGGAGCTGAACAGACAGTAAAAAACGCCGTAGAAAACATCGGTAGTCAGCTCAAAGACAAACTCAACGCTACCACATCTTCTATTGGCAAGCTCGGATCAAAATCTCTTGACCAGCTGGAAAGCTTCACTCAGGAGCTAAAATCGAAAACAGATTCGATTGTAAACAAGGCACAGCAGGGAATAGAGAACGCATCCTCTAGTGCCGTCCAGAATATCCAAGGGACTGCCGAGAAGACCGAACAAGCAATCAAGGGAAAAGTCGCAGAAGCCCAGAACAAGGTCGACCAATTGCTCTACAATGCCGAAGAAAAAGTTTCCAATGTACTCAAGGATGCTGAGCAACAATTTGAGAGTGAGTTCTCGAAGGTCAGTGACAAGCTCGACACAGCGATTGATAATGCCAAGAGCAATGCCGAAAATCTTGTCAAGAACACCACAGACCAACTGCAGCAGCAATGGAACAACATCGAGAATCAGGTCAATGACATAAAGAGCCAAGTCACCGAGGGATACGAGAGCTTGGTTTCACAAGCAAAATCCACAGGCAATGAACTTGCCAACGGACTGAAGTCCATGGGAAATGATGTCTCGTCTCTGGTGCAAGATGGCGTTAGCCAAGCCAAACAATCCCTCGATGCCATTAAAAGCAACTTCAAATCTGCCGTCAGTGATGTCCGTAACCATGTTAAGGACCAATTCTCATCACTCAAAAATGAAGCAAAGGACGCCCTGACAAAACTCGAGGATTCGGCCATCAACGCTGCAAAAGATTGTGTTTCCAATGCGACCAAACAAGTTACAAATATCGCTAACGACACAATCAATACAGTCAAAGAGAAAGCCAAGCAGATAGTTGACAATGTCGTCGATAAAGTTAAGACAAAAATAAAAGAATACACCGACAAGGGTGAAAAATTCATCGACAACATCAAGAACAGTGTCAATAAGAAGATCGACGAATACGCCAATAAACTGAACAGCAAAATCCAAAGCTCGGTCAATAGCTTCGTTGATAAGCACTTTGGGACCACTACACTGCCGACTGCTGATGGCAAAAAAGAGGATTCAGACAAGGCAAAAGACGGAAGTGAGGATAAAGCCCAACAAACTAATCAAGAAGATAAAAAGCAGCAAGACAACGCCAATTCATCCACCAGGAAGCCGCAGGCTTCAAGTATCCGCGATAATTTTGCATTCAAGGGCGAGCTCGATGTCGGTGGGCACAGATATGGTGTTGTGGAGTGTGCTTACAGCTTCAGGCAAGAAATAGACGAGACAGGAAAACCCATTTCTCGTCCCAAGGGCGGCACAATCACCTTCATCACACCATCAATGAGCGATGATGACTTGTTCTTCTATAAGTGGATGGCCAATAAGACCGAAGTTAAGTCCGGATTTTTCCGCTTTGCAGTCCATTCCTACCAGAACAAACGCAGCTATAAGACAGTCCGCTTCAAGAATGCATACTGTATTGAATTGAAGGACTACTTCAACGATAAGGACAGCCGAATCATGTATTCGACCATCACAATCAGTGCCGAAGTCATCACCGTTGGCGAGCTGGGCGGTGCCGAGTTCAATAATGAATGGACCTAACTAGAAGGCAGCATAGATCACAACTTGAAAATCAATTGAGCCGTGTCAACTACTGTTAAAAAAATATCCATTGCCATTGACGGCACTACCTCATCAGGATTTAATATTGAGCTAGGTGGTGACAAATACAGAATGGACCACTTCACCCTGCGTCAAGGTATATTGACCTTCAACTCCTTGACCTTCACGATGCATAAGGGCCCTAACGAGAGTATCAATGATGCGATGTTCAAGGTGTGTGGTGAAATCATCGGCAAGCCGATCACCATGAACCTGCAAACCGATAATGTCGAGGACCTGTCATTGAACTCTTCCAATGATAATACAGCAGACATCGAATTCAAGGGCATCATCATAGCGGCCAACGGCAGCAGAAGCGGCAGCAAATACAGCATCCTGGTTGAAGCCCGCAGTTGGGAAGCGTTGCTCGACGATAATGCCAACTGCAAGTCGTTTGAGGACAAGACTCTCAATGACATCGTCAATGATGTCATCGGCGATTACAGTGACGACCTGAATGCAACAGTCGATGCTCGTTTTACCGATAGTATCCCCTATTGTGTACAATACAACGAAACCAATTTCCAATTCCTGCAACGGCTCGCTAGGCGATTCGGAGAATGGCTTTACAATGATGGCACCACCATGGTGTTCGGCAATATGCAGAAGAAGGACGAAGTGAGGCTTTCCTATCCCAGCAAAGACGTACCGGCCTATCAGGTTGAATTGAAAATGCACCACCCGACATTCAGTCACGTTGCTTCTTCTTACAACGCATTTAAATCACAGACCAAGGAAGGCAGTGAAGAGATGCAGAAAGCATACAACGAGCTGAGTGACAAAGTATTCAATGCGTCCAACGAACGCATCACCAAACAAACGCTGCAGAATCTGCATTCGGGAGGTTATGCCGATGACGACAGCCGTGATACAGTATTAAATGTATCAACCAAGACCCAAGCCAGAGGCGAGAAAGCAAGAATGCTCACCTACAGCGGAAAGACCTATTGCTCGAAGTTGAAGTTGGGATCTACACTTATTGTCATTGACAATTACATCAATAACAGCTCCACCAACTCCAAGAGCCCCGTAGATCAAGACGAGATTATTATTACCGAGTTGATTCATCAGTTCACAGCCGATGAGACCTATAGCAACCAGTTTGAGGGAGTACCTGTCGATTGCGACTACCCCCCCTACCCCAGCAGCGAGGTCTACCCATCGGCAACGTCCTGCCGCGCGTCAGTAAAAGACAATGAGGATCCCAACAATCTGGGACGTGTACGCGTACAGTTTGACTGGCAAGCTCAACTCGACGAGAAGATGTGGACCCCCTGGTTGCGCATCGCTCAGCCCTATGCCGGTGGAGGGAAAGGCTTCAGCTTTATTCCTGAAATCGGTGAAGAAGTGATGATCGACTTTGAAGGCGGCAATGCCGAACGACCATTTGTTAAGGGTGCGCTCTACAACGGCAAGGGCAAACCTGACGAAGACTGGGTCCCCGACAACAACAGCAAGAATCAGATCAAGGCGATCCGCACACGCAACGGCCACACCATCGAGATCCACGATGAGGGCGAGGACGGCTACATCCGCATCTACGACAACGAGAAGGAGAACTACATCCTCACCTTCTCGACCGACGACAAGCTCATCAAATTGGAATCGACCGGCAACATCGAGCTGTACGCCAAGAACGACATCATCATGCATGCCGACCACGACATTGAGATCAAGGCTGGAAACGACAGGACGTTGGATGTTGGTCACAATGATTCGACAACAGTGGGAAATGACCAAACTATTGAAGTTGGCAATGACCAAAGTTTGAAAGTGGGTAATGACCAAGAGACCAATATCGGACACAACAACACCATCCAAGTTGGCGGAAATCAGATAATTGACATCAAGGGGAACAAGGACGAAAGAGTAGTCAATACCGTCTACCTTAACGCCAAAGATTATCGAGAGGAAATCGATAACGAAGTGGTTGTCATCGCAAATACTCAACAATATAAATCCTCCAGCTCAACAAAAATTGATGGCGGAGGTAAGATTGATATCAAAGCGGCTATCGCTAAAATCAACTAATAATCATTAGACAAGGTGAAGTATGGGCGATAACACAGTAGGAGCGAGCCAAGTTAGTGTTGATAACTACAAATGTAGTATCAAAAAGATAGTTATTTCCACAACATGGAAAGGTCCCACCTCTGAGATTCCAGAAACTGTCTCATCAACGGTTTTTAATATCCAGAGCCCATCAAACGGAAAGACTATTTATTTCATCAGTTCACCCGAAGGGAAAAAAGCTACCCTTAAAACTGCACGAAATGAGGGGAAATGCCCACGTGATAATCACAAGAAATATGTGATTTCATGGGAGAATCAAAAAAAAGAGGAGGTTATCAAGAACGTTGAAGATCTCATCATCAAGTGTTATAAAATAGATGGCCCGGTAGAGCCTTTCAAATACTTGTCACTCCCGATTCCGACATTAAAGAACTATTCCACAACATTTAAATATATCAGCTGTACTGAGGGACCCATCCAATATAAAATAGTTTCTTATCCTGATATCAGTTTCACGGTGGAATTCTCAATAGGTACTGAAGCCAAGAAAAACATCAACAAATCGTCACCATTTGAAAAGAAAACTAGTGCGCTTAAAAGAGTACCTTCCCAATTACAAACTATAAACAATAAATCACTTGGTACCCAACTAAAATTCTCTCCATCCTTAACTGCTTCAACTACCTTTAATGGCGATAAGGATGAAATCGAATTGAAGATTAATTTCGACTCGGAAAAGGAAATAGTTCAGCTCAAGTATAAACATGATTCCAAAGAGATACAATTAGGCTCGAAGTTTATTCAAGATATAAAAGGCAATTTCATAAAGATAAGCGACCTCATTAAACTCATCGTTAAAATCTGTGAGATTGACTTTTTAAAAGAGCTAAAGGATTTTGACAGTTCAAGTCTTGTCAAAGGTTATAAGCCATATAAACTTAATCTTGCTTCACCAAATGTTCTGTTTTCACTCTCAGGTAAATACCATGTATCAAGAGACCTGACCAAAATTGGCAAGTACATTGATTTAGGTATCGCTTGTGAGCCTTTGATCAAGATTAGTTTCACGGTCGATTTGTTATTCCTAATTCTTACTGGAGTTTCTGCTGGTTCTGCCACAGGATTCTATGTAATGCTTAAGAACCTCGATAAAGTACTGGGAAAAATTCTAGGTAAGAGTTACAAAAAGAAATACAAAGATACAGAACCCTTTACTGCTGATATATACTTTAATTTTATCATTTCAGGTGCTATCAACGGGGGAATCCATTGGATTATCGATACCACCGAAAAAGAAGACCCAAATTCTCATGCTGGAGCAATCGAGGGCGTTCTGAAAGCGGATTTAGAGGCTGGAGCTAAATGCAAGTTGGATATCTTTATCATTGCTGTCGAGGGTGAAGTATCGGCTTCTGGATCGACTGGAATCAAAATTAAATTTGGAAGTGAGAACCACATCTTACAAGGAAAAGGAGTTTCCTTATTACTTGAAGGCTATTTCTTGGGATTAAAACTTAAATATTGTGTTACTGGCAAAGTTGGTTTAATGAAAACAACTAGTTATGGTGGCAACTTGCTCGATGGGAACCCTACACTTCTTGGGAAATCAAAACTGTTCTCTCAGAAGTGGACATTCTTATCCTAAGAAGTGGACAATCTAATAAAGAAAAAACATCAGGTATATAAACTCCGTCAAGAAGAAGAACAACAATGAGGCCTTTCTATTCAGTATACTTCAACTCACGCATGTGCCACATGAAGATTACAGTTAATGGTATTCCACTGCTCAACATGGAGGTCAACGGGCAGTGTTCCTCCCGATACCCATTCAACAATCTTCTGTTAGAGTCCGGGTGGGCTACCATCAGATATGAGGCACGCCCATTAAAGGGAGAGACCAGGCTGCGAGAAGAAGCATTTCTCAGCTGCAAGGTTGAGTTATATGACATGGACTCCAATAACGACCCTCTATCGACAATGGCTTCTTATGAAAAGCAAAACGATACCATCATACCTTACATGCTGCACGATGAGACCTTCAAGGTTGATGTCCCCTACAACCTGATCGGATGGAAACAATCCACCCAATTGGACCAATTCAAGAATCACCAATTGAGACCTCAGGTGATCAGAAAATATAATTCTATTATTTCCATGATGCGCAACCATGATTTTTCGCAGTATGAAAACGCTTTCAAGGAACGTGAAGACATCATAAGCGCATGTTATTATTTGTCTGAATACGAAAAACAAGACCGGATGAATGCTGTCAAGGAGGCAATTATGAATTGCGACGAGATTGTACCTTTGTCCGGCATAGAAATGCTTGAGTTTGCCGCTGACAGTCGTCTTGTCAGATTGGTAAAAACAGATCATGAATCGGCCTTAAGGCTAAGGTCGTATGAGAGCCGAGAGGAAACGACAATTGATCTATGGCTTCACATGAAGCACGGGACTCATGAATTATCAATCATTTGAAAATCAATTTTCACCTTTTTTAAGCGATGGCTGATTCATACGTTTGTTCGGGAGCAACAATGAGATGCACGATGGGCACGAGCACCGCAAGATTGACGGTGCTGCCCAGTCGCACGGTATTCTTGACGGGACAACCAATGGCCAACATCAGCGATCACTTAACAATGGTGAATCTTGCACCATTCGGGAGATGCCGCTCACTGGGTTTCCCGCCGACAGCTGCCGCCACTGCAGCTCATCATGGCCACTTGACTCCGATGCCGTGCATGCATAATACTCCGATGCCCTGGATGGGAGGCAAGATGGATTGTATTGTCAAGGGGGAACCTGCCCTGCTCAAGTCTAGCAAGTGTCAGTGCATGTGGGGTGGAACCATCAGCCTTGTAACCGACGGTCAAATGCCAAACGCTCCTGCTGACATGACTAAGGTGCCCAAGACAAATCACAATACATCCTCTTCGTCACCATCCAAGAAGTCCGATGATTACAGCTCTGCTGACGACAAAGCTCCCAACAATGCCAATAATGATAGTACGAGTCAGAATAATAACAACAACGGTAATTCGGGCAATAATCTGAAAACCAATAGCCGGACAAAACAATATACGAGACAAGAGTTATCAGCTTGGGTAAGAGGGATGACTAAAGAGGAACGACAAGCCCTCAGAGAAGCTGCTAATGAACTGCCTGATAACCTAACTTCAACCGAGAAACTTACACGGCTCGCACAGCTATTTGATGATGCTCCAAATTTCTCAACTAAGGGCAAGCTCGCCTATGTCAATAATTGTATTGCGTTAGAAAAAGAATTGGGCATCAACAAGGGCAGCAAAATGACCATCGAGCAGGCTGATAAACAAAATGCCAACCCGAAGTATACTTACAGGTATATTGCCGACCCCAAAGGCCCACTCGTCATCAATGGCGTCAAGTGTAGAGAGAACCCTGATTATGATAAGCAGTACAGCATCAATTGTGCCACTTGTTCAGCAGCATACGCGTTGAGACTGGCTGGCTTTGACGTGAAAGCCAAGGGTAACACTCCCGGCACCCTGAATGAGTCACTGTCTCACAACCCACATGACATCTGGAACAATCCAAATGGCACAAAAGCATCTCCTCAAAAGGCCAGTGACTGGATGACCAAGAACAAGGTGACATCAATGACAGCCGATGACTACAGGAAATATTTTAACGATATATGCAAGGAGGAAGGGGTATATGAAATCACCTTATCATGGAAGAGCAGCGGCGGTCATGCCACGATTCTCCAACGAGACAGCGATGGAAAACTCTACTACATTGAGCCTCAAGTATATGACAGTAGTTCATCTGACGGAAGAAGGAGTATCGACGATTTGATTTTAGATAGCAAGGGTAATCTCAAAATCACCGACACCCCAAAATCCAAAGATGGCATCATGCGTGTAGATAATAAACTGCTCAATCCTGACTACGCACCACTCTTTTATACTTAATCACCATTCAATATGGAAAAAGAGATACCCAAACAAGTGATTGAAGAAGCCGGTTGCCTCGTTGAGTATTATGGCAACAACTTCAGGTTTTTAGGAAAACGCGATAACCTGGATGTTTACCAGTTTATGTTTCCCGAAGACACAACAACCGGTTTCCCGTTTATCTATATGTACAACTCCGAAAATCAAACTGCATACGAGATAACAGGATTTGAGGCAATAGATATTATTCAAGAGCTTCTAGAAGATTAATCAATGATGTGATTGAGGCGACCTTACATTATGCGTTTCACAACTGACGATCATCTTCAAAGCATACTAAATAAAATCGTAAAGCAACAAAAAGATAAAACATATAAAAACAAGACATTATGGAAGAAGAATTTTTCTATGACGATGAATTTATCGTCCATCTGACGATTGACGGCACCTCGTTTGAGGAAGTCGAAGTGAAAGTTACTGACCCGAATAAGACGATCCGCGATCAGATCAGCAGTATCATCCAGGTGTTTGAACTGCCCAAAATGGACAACGGCGGGAATCCGATTCAGTATCTTCTCGGTCAAATGCTTGACGACAGCGAGGAGCCAGAAATCCTGGATTTTGAAGACGAGGACGGCCGCGAGCAGTGCCTGCTGGACTACAACGTTCAACCAGGCGACCACCTCCATCTGATATCAGTACCTATTGCCGGATAAGTTAAACCAACACTCAAACGATGAACGACCTTATCAGTAAATTCAATCAGAAGGAACTGTCAGGAAGAGATGCCCGCTTGCTGCAAGAGTGGCAACAGCTCGACTCGTTGTGTAACAAGCGTCGAGCAGAGAGCAAGAATCCACGCAAGCCGTCACTGTCTTACATCATTCGCAAGAAGAACATCATCGGCCTGCCTACCGAGTATGAGATCTGGTACCGGGTGAAATCTATTGTCGGGGTCAAAGACACAGGAGTACCCCGCGAGCCCATCTTTGGCTATCTGCACAAGATGAGCATTGTGCTGCCCAACAATTACCCGGCAGCCGACGGCAATCCGATCTTCACCTTCCGCACCGACATCTGGCATCCCAACATCCGCTACAATGGCAGTTTCAAGGGCCACGTGTGCTTGACCATTAAAGAGATGGGAGTTCTGGCCTCACTCAAGGATCTGGTGCTGAGAGTGGAACGTTACTTGATGTACCAGCTCTACCACGCCGAGAACACTTATCCCTACCCTGAGGACCAGAATGTGGCCGAGTGGGTGCGAGAAGAAGGCGAGCCAAATGGGTGGACCCGGTTCGGTCAAGATGTGGATAGCATCACCCCTGCTCAGCAGAAGCCCCTGACAGGAGGCAAAACAGAGACTAGCGAGAATAAAAAGACAAAGAAATCCTTAAAAATATGATGACAAAACGATTCCTTTTCATCTCTTTACTCTTTCTTGTTGCGTTCACAACTGTTGCCAACGAGGAAAGAAAAGTGAGATTAAGCTCAGATCACGCCGAGGAGATGCTGACATTTGAGCCATGCAATGTGTTTATCACTAAAGGCGAAACAGACGCCAATGGAATGGCAAAGGTCACCATTCAGGTCGAGAGCAGGCTTGAGGATCAAGCCATACTTTTATTCCATCAGCCTTACAGTGAAAAAGCGTTGAAGAATGGCACGCCTCAGATTACGTTCTGGAAAAATTTTCCCGGTTCTCGTGTCATCGAGAACTGTGAACTGATGTCAAAGGACGTGATTATCGAGCCTTCTAGTAAGATCGAGCTTCCCATGACCCTGAGCGGAGGCAACGACTCTCCTGTTCACCTCGACCTGCCGATATATATCGCCAAGGACAAGAAGAATAATTTCAAGAAGCTTGAGCTGAGAGAGTTGCTTGTCTATACCCTTGACATTCAGGTCGAGACAGGCCCCAGCAAGGAATTACTGGACCTGGAAGAACGCTGCAATAATTTAATCAGTGAGATAAGTGGGAAAAGCTTCTGCAACAACACCAAGCACAAGCCATCGCTCGAGGAACAGGAAGCGCCCTACAACAAGCGCATCCATGACCTCAACGAGGAAATCAAAAACGCGATCCAGCGCCATGAATTAAAGTCTGGGGACAGCGGTTATGAAAAATATGCTTCGCTACAAGCCAAACTGGCCGAAATTGAATTTAATGAAAAATGTTGTAAAAGATGTTGTACACCACCACCTCCCCCCAAAAAATGTAGAAAATGCGGCAAGCCCTTGGATAAGTGTACCTGCGATAAGCCCTGTTGTGCATATCATAAGCTGACACTTACTGATGTTTATAACCGATTAGATGCCATATATATGAAGATACATAACAGAAAAGTTACCAAGCAACAAGTCAAGGGTGACGCGACAGCACTGTATAACCACTTCAAACATATCAAAAACGGCAGTGCCAGTATCAAGAATAAGATTCAAGAGAGGTATAATCGCATTATAAACGCCAAATAGCAATGTGCGAGTTTCAACATGTCTTCAAATTGCTGAGCATCATGCTGCTGACTGGTATATCCTGTCGCGCAGCATTGGTTACAGACACTCTGTGTTCGGCCCATAACGACAGGGTCATCGATACCTATGACA
>JAFTFA010000183.1 GCA_017449785.1 Muribaculaceae bacterium
AAGCAGTATTTGAAATAGTTCAAGTCCCACTTGATGGAACGCTCGTCAAAGCACTTGGCAGGGTAGCAGTTGTCATAGTCAAAACCCTGTGCGCCACGGAACTGGATGTCCACCAGCTCACGCATGGTGCGGCACAGCAGTTCCTTCTCTTCGCTGGTGAAGGCGTGGGTGATCGCGCTGCGGCGTATCTTGTTCCACAGGATGTTCTCGGGCTTCTTGCCCAAGTCCTCCTGAATGTAAGCCATGTGGTCCTCGCTCACGCCATAGACCTCGGGCACGTACAGCCCTTGTTCACGGAAGTGTCGAGCCATATAGATGAACGCGTCATTCTCCTCGCGTGACTCACCGATGGCGCCCACGATGGTGCGCTCGCCGGTCAATCGGTAGTACTGCCGGTTGGAGCCGGACTTGTCCATGAGCACAATGTCGGTGGGTTCGCTGCCCACATATTGCTTGTATAATTTCTTGAGTCTCTCCATTGCTATCTGTCTGTTAAGAGTTGTGTATGTTTATAATTGATATTAGAATTCACTTGTGAAGTGGAAGGTGATCTTGGGGAAGTCCTGTTGGGCCATCTGCAGGACGTAGTTGCTGTCGGCAAGGAAAACATCGCGGCCCTCGAGGTCGAGCGCCATGAACTGGTGCTTGCGTTTCTTGAAGGCATCGAGGGCTTCCTCGTCATCGCTCTCAATCCAGCAGGCCTTGTACAGGTGGATGGGTTCCCAGCGGCATTGTGCGCCATACTCGTGCAGCAGGCGGTACTGGATCACCTCGAACTGCAGCTGTCCCACGGTGCCGATGATCTTGCGGTTGTTGAACTGGTTGATGAACATCTGGGCCACGCCCTCGTCCATCAACTGCTCCAGGCCCTTGTTGAGCTGCTTGGTCTTCATCGGGTCGGAGTTCTCGATGTACTTGAACATCTCGGGAGAGAAGCTGGGCAGACCGCGGAAGTGCAGATCCTCGCCCTCGGTCAACGTGTCACCGATCTTGAAGATGCCGTTGTCGGGCAGACCGACGATGTCACCGGGATAGACCTCGTCGATGATCTCCTTCTTCTGGGCCATGAAGGCCGTCGGGGCACTGAAGCGGTAGCTCTTGCCGCTGCGCACGTGCTTGTAGTTGCCGTTGCGCTGGAACACACCCGAGCACACCTTGACAAAGGCGATGCAACTGCGGTGGTTGGGGTCCATGTTGGCGTGGATCTTGAACACAAAGCCGGTGAACTTATCCTCGCCGGGCTCGACCGTGCGCTCGATAGCGCTCACGGGACGGGGCGACGGCGCGATGCGCACGAAGCAGTCCAGCAACTCCTTCACGCCGAAGGTGTTCAATGCCGAGCCAAAGAAAACGGGTGCCACCTTGGCGTCCAGGTAGTCGAGCGTGTTGAACTCGGGATAGACACCGTCGATGAGTTCAATGTCGGCACGCAATTTCTCGGCATCGGCTGCGCCCACGGCTTCGTCGATGGCGGGGTCGTTGATGTCGCTGATGTCGACGCGGTCGGTCACATGCTGCTTGTCGGGCTTGAACAGGCTGATGTTGTGCTCATAGATGTTGTACACGCCCTTGAAGTGGGCACCTATGTTGATGGGCCAGCTCAACGGGCGCACGTCGATTTTCAATTCCTGCTCCAGCTCGTCCAGGATGTCAAACGGGTCGCGTCCCTCACGGTCCAGCTTATTGACAAAGATGATGACCGGGGTGTTGCGCATGCGGCACACCTCCATCAACTTCCTGGTCTGGGTCTCGACACCCTTGGCGACATCGACAACGATGATAACGCTGTCGACGGCGGTGAGGGTGCGGTAAGTGTCCTCGGCAAAGTCTTGATGGCCAGGAGTGTCGAGGATGTTTATCTTGTAGTCGCCATAGTTGAATCCCATGACCGAAGTGACTACCGAGATACCACGTTGTTTCTCGATTTCCATCCAGTCGCTGGTGGCGGTCTTCTTGATCTTGTTGGATTTCACGGCGCCTGCCACATGGATAGCACCGCCGAAGAGCAGCAGCTTCTCGGTGAGCGTGGTCTTGCCGGCATCAGGGTGGGAGATGATGGCAAACGTGCGGCGGCGGGTGATTTCGGTTGTCAGAGACATTGTTATTCGTGATTATTTAGTTAGGGATTTAAAAGTTGATTGATGGTGCCCTCGAGGCTGTCCTGCCAGTAGGGGACATGGACGCCGAAGGTCGTCTTGAACTTCGTCTTATCCAGCACGCTGTAGGCCGGCCGGTGGGCCTTGGCGGGAAACTCGTCGCTGTGGCAGGGCTGCACGTCACATCCCTTGATGCCGGCAATGCGGTGGATGGCTATCGTGAAGTCATACCACGAGATGACGCCCTCGTTGCTGTAGTGGTAGATGCCGGGGTGCCATGCCTGGGCAGTGATGACGGTGACGATGGCGCGGGCCAAGTCGCGGGCACAGGTGGGCGATCCCACCTGGTCGAACACGACCTTCAAGGCCGGTTTGGTCTGGCCCAGGGTGAGCATCGTCTTGACGAAGGTCTTGCCATAGGGGGAATAGAGCCATGCCGTGCGCATGATGACGGCATCGTCCCCCAGCGTGTTGAGCAACAGGCGTTCCCCATCGAGCTTGGTGCGGCCATAGGCCGACTGTGGGCTGATGGGATGGTCCTCGGTATAGGGGGTGCAGGCCTGGCCGTCAAAAACGTAGTCGGTCGAGACATGGACCATGCGGGCACCAT
This sequence comes from Muribaculaceae bacterium, assembly GCA_017449785.1. Classification (GTDB taxonomy): domain Bacteria; phylum Bacteroidota; class Bacteroidia; order Bacteroidales; family Muribaculaceae; genus Sodaliphilus. Next base: position 2,707 of record JAFTFA010000183.1, read on the forward strand.
GCTGCCTGGCGACACGGGCGAGGATGCCCACGGCGGTGGCGTTCAGCAGTCGTGCAGTGGGTTCGTCGTCCTCGGCGGCATCGACTGCGGTATAGGCCACGCAGTTGACGATGACCTGGATGTTATGGTCCTTGACCATGCTGTTGACGGCGTTCTCGTCGGTGATGTCGAGCATGGTGACGTCGTCACCGGCAACGTCGGTGTAGATGGCGTTGAAGCGCTGGTCACCAGCCAGCACGTTGCGCATCTCGTGACCCAGTTGCCCGTTGGCGCCGGTAATGAGTATGTTGATAGTAGTTCCCATTGTTGTCATTTGTCGTTCAGATCTTCTCCGAAGAGCGGTTTCTCCTCGTCCAGCTTGTAGTAGGCGGCGAGCATACCGATAAAGTGTGAAATCTGCGCTATCGCGGCTGCCGTGTCCTGACTGATTTCCTTGCCTTGCAGGTGGAGCATCATCACGCCATAGAGGGCGTTGAAGCACGTTTCCAGTTCGCTGGGGCGCTCAGCCTCGGGCAGGGTGGCGCGCAGCTGCACGATGTAAGGCAGGGTGCGGTAGTAGTCGGCATGGTAGTCGGGAAAACGGCCTTGATCGGCCAGCAGCTGGGCGTGCAGGTCACTGAGGCGGATGAGCACGTTGTGGCACACACGGATGTGCCCGCGCTCGCGCACGTTTTCCAGTTCCATCATCTTGATGAGCGACTCATACCACTCCTTGATCTCGTGGCGCGTCTTGTCGTCCACGTCATAGCGGGCAATGACCGTCCTCTCGACCGTGTCAATGTCAAGTTTGCAGGCGCGCAACAAGTCCTCGACCTGCCACAGGTAGAGGAGATACTCGGCGATGTTTTCTTTGCGTTTCTGTTGTGCGATAATCATAGCGGTTATCCAAATCGACTGATGTTG
>JAFTFA010000184.1 GCA_017449785.1 Muribaculaceae bacterium
GAAGTACGATGACATCACAGGGTCCGGTCCGAGAGGCCGGGCGGTCGCGAGAGAAGGTTTTCGCGCGTAGCGTTCCCCCGATGGTTTCTTTTTTTAGAGAATCACAGCCGCGGTGCATGCAAGATGCGCCGTCAGGGCTGAAAAGGCAAAGAAAATAAGGTGGTCATAGCGTGAGGGTTCCACCTCTTCCCATTCCGAACAGAGAAGTTAAGCCTCACCACGCCGATGGTACTGCGAAAGTGGGAGAGTAGGTAACCGCCCCCTATGAGAGAGTCGACCGATAAGGTTGGCTCCCTCGTTTTTTTGTATCCTCATCGATGCAGGCCACAGGCCTGCAATACACCGACGGGCTGGTCGACAACTGACAGCCGGGCCACAGGCCTGCAGTAGACCGATGGGGTGTGACATGAATTTCCGGGAGAAGTGTAGCGGGTTGTCAGATTTTTTATTAATTTAGCTGGCCAAAATCGAGTTTATTGTCATCCAATCAAGATCAAAATGAATATGAAGAGCCTATATTGTGTGTTGGTGGCCTTGTTGTGGCTGTTGCCTGCAACGATGACTTCTAGGGTAGAAACTGTCTATTCGCCGAATAAAGACCTTGTGGTGAACTTTGACGTCAAGGATAGTGTCGCATATTATAATGTGACATTTAAGGGCAGAGAGGTCATCTGTGACAGCCGTCTGGGATTTGACCTGTTGAGCGCTAAGGGAAGCGGCAAGGGCACTAACTTCAATAACAAGGTGTCTGTGGGCGAGAATTCGCTGCGTGACGGCTTTGTGATGGTTGCGGCCAGGTATTCGTCATTTGACGAGACATGGCAGCCCGTGTGGGGTGAGGAGAGTTCTATCCGCAACTGCTATAATGAAATGGCGGTGACGCTGCTCCAGCCCGACATGGGTCGCTACATGGTCGTCAGGTTCCGTGTCTATGACGACGGCGTGGGTTTCCGCTATGAGTTCCCGCAGCAGGATAATCTCACCTACTTTGTCATCAAGGAGGAGCGCACCCAGTTTGCCATGCCCGGTGACGTGACGGCATGGTGGATCGGGGGCGACTATGACACCCAGGAATATGAATACACCCGTTCGAGGTTAAGCGAGATACGTGGCATCTTCCATAGCCGCATCACCGCCAACGAGTCGCAGCAGCAGTTCAGCGAGACCGGCGTGCAGACGTCCCTGCTGCTCAAGACCGATGACGGCATCTACATCAACCTGCACGAGGCGCAGCTGGTGGATTACCCTTGCATGCACCTCAATCTGGATGACAAGAACATGGTGTTTGAGTCGTGGCTGACGCCCGATGCCCAGGGCCACAAGGGCTACATGCAGGCACCTTGCCACACGCCGTGGCGCACCATCATGGTCGTGGATGATGCTCGCGACATGCTCGCCTCGCGCCTGATACTGAACCTGAACGAGCCCTGCAAGATCGAGGACACGTCCTGGATCAAGCCCGTGAAGTATATGGGCGTGTGGTGGGAACTCATCGCTGGCAAGAGCACGTGGCACTATACCGATGATGTGCCCTCGGTCAAGCTGGGTGAGACCGACTATTCCAAGCTCACTCCCAATGGCCGCCATGGTGCCAACAACGAGAACGTGAAGCGCTATATCGACTTTGCCGCCGACAACGGCTTTGACCAGGTGCTCGTCGAGGGCTGGAACCAGGGCTGGGAGGACTGGTATGGCAACAGCAAGGACTATGTGTTTGACTTTGTGTCGCCTTACCCCGACTTTGACATCGAGATGCTCAACGAGTATGCCCACAGCAAGGGCATCCGCCTGATGATGCACCACGAGACCTCGGCCAGCACGCGCAACTATGAGCGCCACCTGGAGGAGGCCTACAGCCTGATGAACAGGCTGGGCTATAACTCGGTCAAGAGCGGCTATGTCGCCGATATTCTGCCCCGTGGCGAGAACCACTACAGCCAGTGGATCATCAATCACTACCAGTATTGCGTCGAGCAGGCCGCCAAGCATCACATCATGGTCAATGCCCACGAGGCCGTGCGCCCCACGGGATTGTGCCGCACGTGGCCCAACCTGATCGGCAACGAGAGTGCCCGTGGCACCGAGTATCAAGCCTTCGGCGGAACGACGCCCGGCCACACGGCCATCCTGCCGTTCACGCGCCTGCAAGGCGGCCCCATGGACTACACGCCGGGCATCTTTGAGATGGATCTGTCCAAATTCGCCCCCAACGAGTCGAAGTGCCTGTCCACGATCTGCGGCCAGCTGGCGCTCTATGTGACGCTCTACAGCCCCCTGCAGATGGCTGCTGACCTGCCCGAGAACTACGCACGCTACATGGACGCCTTCCAGTTCATCAAGGACGTGCCGGTGGACTGGCAGCGGTCGGTTTATCTGGAAGCTGCACCGATGGAGTATGTCACCATCGCCCGCAAGGACAAGAACAGCGACGCGTGGTACCTGGGCGGCGTGACCGACACTAAGCCTCACGACAGCGCCATCAAGCTCGATTTCCTGGACAAAGGCCGCCAGTACGAGGCGACAATTTATACCGACGGCAAAGCCGCCGACTACAAGACAAATCCGCAATCCTATCTCATCACCAAGAAGAAAGTGTCCAGCAAGACGACTCTCAAGGTCTACAGCGCCCCCGGCGGCGGTTTTGCCGTCAGCATCAAGCCCCTGTAAAAATGCGAGTCCCAGGCCAACGCCTGGGACTCGTAGTGTGTAGTGGTATAGTGTAAGGTGTATGTAAAAAAAGAATGGGCAACCAGCCGAAGCATGGTCACCCAAATCCTCTCTCCACTGCGGTGCGTACGTGACTCGAACACGCGACCCCCTGCGTGACAGGCAGGTATTCTAACCAACTGAACTAACGCACCAACATGCGAGTGCTAAGGAGCATTTCTTTTCCAAAGCGAGTGCAAAGGTACTGCAAGAATTTGAATTGACAAAGGATTTTTGAGAAAATTTTTCAAAAAAATATCACACCATCTTTTAATTATCTGATATACAATTCGTTGAATTGAGTAAAATCAGTCGGGTAGATGGTGTGATAACGAAAAATGAAACAGGTGTTTTTTATAGTCTTTCCTTCTCGCTGGCGCCGGCGCCGGTGCCCTTGTACTTGCTCTGGGCGGCATTGAACTTGTAGCGCACGGTCAGTTCGACCTCGCGAGTGTCACGGCGCTGCGTCTGTCGCATCATGCGCAGCCCGTAGTTCAGCTTGTAGTGCTCCTGTGCACCGAGCAGGTTGTAACCGGTTATACGGATGGACAGGCGGTCGTTCAAGAAGGTCTTGGTGGCACCGATGTTGAGCCGATAGTTTGGCTTGGTGAGGGTGACGTTCTGCATGTCACCGCTGCTGGTAAAAGAGAAATTGACATTGGCGGTCAGGCTGGGCATGATCTGGAAATTGTTGTTGAACTCAGCGATCCAGATGGGGTTCTTGGGGCTGATGCAGCCAATGGGTGACGGTATCTTGACCCACTCCTTGAGCACGCCCAGCGTGAGGGACGGCTGGTAGAATTCCCATCGTGGCGAGAAGGTGAGCATCACGCGCATGGCATCCTCGTGATCCACATTCTCATTGGACATCAGCGTGGTGGCCTCGCTGCCTGGTACCTCATGTGCCACATTGATGATCACGTCACGGTCATGCTTGTATCCCACCATCAGGTTGATCCACTTGTAGATGGCCATGAACGACACCTCATTGTTGATGGTGGGCTTGAGCAGGGGATTGCCGCTGTCCCACGTGAAGCGGTTGGCATAAGTGACGCTGCCACGCAGCTGCCAGTAGTTGGGACGCTTGATTTTCATCGCATAGTTGAGCATGAGTTGCACATTGCCAGCCCGCGCCGTGAGCCCGACGCTGGGAAAGAAGTGGTGGTAGTTGCGGCTTTGTTCGGCCATGAGCTTGCCCTGGCTGTAGTAGTCGCTGGCGACGTTCTCGTTGCGCAGTCCCGCCTTCAACTGGCCGAAGGGCAACGGATGGGCATACTCGGCAAAGAAGATGTAATTGCGCTCCTTCTGCTCGGTGTAGGACGTGGGGACGACCTGCTCGGGGTTGATATAATCGTCGTTGCGGCGCGTGTTGTCATACTCGGTGCCCACTTGCAGATTACCGCCCCACAATGGCCACGACAGGACGAGTTTGGCCGCCCATAGCTGGTTGCGTATCACGCTGGTGCTGGTCACCGTGCGGCTCTCCCACTGCTGGCTCACCTCGTCGTTGAGCTGGCTCTTGCGGTCCTTGTAGAAGACGTAATCGGTGTTGAAGTCGATTGCAGTCTTGCCCACGCGGCCGTTGTAGTAGGCATTGAAGGTGTGGGGCATGTTGGACTTGGTGTTCATGTGGATGCCGTTCTCCAGGTGGTCATAGAAAGCGCCGTTGGCCACCACGTCGGCAGTGAAGGTGCCACGGGTGCGTTGCAGGAAATAGGCCTTGGTGTCATACTTGAACCCCATCGAGTGCCGGTCGTTGAAGATGTAGTTCATGCCCACCGCGGTGTAGATCGAGTTGCTGTGGTAGTTGATGTCGGAATGCTCGTTCATGCACCACGCGGTGTCGGCCATCACGTCAAAGGTGAAGTCATCGTTCTCGGTGCGTTTTTCATCGTTGTACCACACGCTGCCAAACACGTCCAGCCCCTTGTGGCGGTAGTTCCAGTTCAGTCCCAGAGCCAGGTCGGGTCCCTTGCCCACATAGTAGCTCGCCTGGGTGTTGAAGCTGAAGCCCTCGCCCTGGGGCCGCTTGGTCTTGATGAGGATGACAGACTCGACCGTGGCATCATACTTGGCACCCGGACTGGTGATCAGTTCCACGCTCTGGATGTCCTCGCTGCTGAGTTGTTCCAGCTCGGTTTGGTTCTGCAATTTGCGCCCGTTGATGTAGATGAGCGGCGCGCCCTTGCCGAAGACTTCCAGGCCGTCCTTCTTGCGCTGCACACCAGGCAGATTCTCGAGCACAGCCCGCGCCGTGCCCACCTTGCTCAAGAGGGTGTTCTCCACCTCGGTCCTCAGTCCCTCGGCCGTCAACTTGAAGGCAGGGCGCTGTGCCTTGACCACGACCTCACCCAGCAGGGTGGTCTCGGGCTCCAGCGTGATAGTACCCATGTTGCTGGCTATTGCATCCAGTACTCGTGTTTTATAGCCGAGGCAGGAAATCTTTAAGATCGGTTTGCCTGTATTGCCGGTGATGTTGAAAGAACCGTCATCGCCTGTCGTGGTTCCTGCGACAAAGGCGCTGTCGCTGGCGTTGAGCAGTACCACGTTAGCAAAGGGGACGGGAGCATGCTTGTCGTCAACCACGCGGCCGGTAAACGTCTGGGCCGTGGCCGTCATCACAGCCAGCAGAGCCATCATCAGTGTGTAAAAGTTTCGTTTCATTGTCTATAGGTTTTAATTGAGTTATCGTCTTGTCGGCAGCAAAATTATCCTGCCGTTTACCCTATAGACACGCACTAAAGGGTGAAAAGTTGCACCCCATCACCCTCAACCTTCCACTTTCACACTTTAGGGTGTTAAAAAGCCTGCTCCGTAGCTCTCAGGAAAAACGAGTTACGGAGCAGTAAAATTGAAAAATAGTGCTCCGTAACGATGTTTTTTTGCCGTTACGGAGCAGTAAAATAGAAAAATGGTGCTCCGTAACCCGTTTTTTTAAGGCGTTACGGAGCAGTAAAAAGAAACTATTATTAATAAAACATCACTATCTACATTTGATAGACCTGGGTCATCCCGTCGGTCTCAAGCGGTGTAAAAGGTTGCGCCAGCAGAACGATGTAGAAGCGTGGCAGGGGCTGCACTGGCGGGTGCTCGGCGATGTAGCGCTCAATCTTGCGGCGTGCAGCTTGGCGCAGCAGCTCATCTTTACAGGGGACAATCGCCTCTTTATCAATGAATGCCAAATGCCAGAATGACATGTAACCTAACACATATTGTTCCACCCTGAACACGGGATTCCCCTCACGCACGAGGTCCTGCCACGTGAACGTTTCGCTCTCGCACACGGCTACCACGGCCCATGACAAATCGATATATCTCAATTCCTGTTTCATAGTCTATTTTTCTCCTGATTTCCGGCACCAGTGCCCTTGTACTTGTTGCGCGTCCAGTTGAAGTGGTAGCGCACGGTCACCTCGGCATAGCGGGTCTCGTTGGTACGGTGCTGCCACAAGGTCAACTCGCCGAAGTGTACCAGCACGTCCTGGCCATTGCGGTGAAACAGGTCATGTCCTGCTACCTTGACCGACAGGCGGTCATCAAAGAAAGTCTTGGTCAGGCCGATGTACAGGTCTAGTTGATGGCTGCGGCTGCTGATGTTCTCAATGTCTCCCTTTCCTTGCCAGTCAAGGGAGAGCGAGCCTGTCCACGATGGCGAGAACTTGAAGGTGTTGTTCCACTGGGCACTCCAGATGGGTCGCTCGGGGCTGTAATAGCCAGTGGGCATGGGAATCCTCATCCATTCCTTCATGACCGAGAGGGTCAATTGCGGGTGCCAGAGGCCAAATTGTGGCGCAGCAGTCAGGCTGGCACTCAGGACATCCTTCTTGTCGATATTGTCCTGATAGATGAGCGTGGTGGATTCGTGTCCCTCGACCTGGCGGCCTAGTTGCATGACCACGTCTCGCAGGTGGGAATAACTCACGTTGAGCGAGAGGAACTTCCAGGTCGCGTCGAGTGACACGTTGTTGATAATCGTGGGCTTCAGATAAGGGTTGCCTGACTGCCAGGTAAATCGGTTGGAATAGTAGGTCATGTTACTCAACTCAAAGTAGGTGGGGCGGCGTATCTTCATCGCATAACTCAATAACCCCTTGACGTTGCCCACTCGGGTCGAGAGCGACACGCTGGGAAACAGGTGGTTGAAGTGGCGGCTCTGGCCGTCGATGCGGACGCCCTGGCTGTAGTAGCCGGTTTTGACATACTCATCGCGCATGCCTCCCCGAACTTGCCCAATGGGCGTCATGCGGCTATACTCGACAAAAACGCTGTAGTTCTGCTCCTTGACCTCGGTTTCGCTGCTGGGCACCAGGTGGAAGGAGTTGAAGTAGTCATCGTTGCGGTGGGTGTAGTTGGCCTCACCACCCGCAGTCAGCGTGCCGTTCCACAGGGGCCACGAGAGGACGAGTTTGCCGGCAAAGAGTTCATTTCTCACGTTGTTCACGCTGTGGAGCGAGCGGTCGTCCCACTCCTGGCTTTCCTCAACATCCCTGTTGCGTGCATGCGTCTTGTTGAAGTAGTAATCGGCATTAAAGTCGATGCTGGTCTTGCCCACCTCGCCGTTATAATAGATGTTGAGCGAGTGTGGCATGTTATGGGACGTTTCCTCCACATTGTTAGTCTCGAGGTGGTCATAGAAATTGCCATCGGCCAGCACGTCGGCCACAAAACGGCCAGTGCTCTTATCATAGATCCTGATGCTGCTGGTGTATTGGAAGCCCACCGAGTGCTTGTCATTGAACTGGTAATTGGTTCCCAAAACCAAACGCAAGATGTTGTAATTACCCTGGCTGCGGCCGTGATTGTCCTGATGCCAGATGGTGTCGGCTGCAACGTCCTGGGTAATGCGGTACTTCTGCAACCAGCCGTTCTCAAAGTCGCTAACCGTACCAAAGATGTCTAGTCCATGGTGGCGGTAGTTCCAGAGGAAGGCATTGTAGGTGCGCGACATTTCGCCCTGATAGAAACTGCTGCGCAGGTGTCCGCCCCAACCCTCGCCTTGCACCTTGCGCGTCTTGATGCGGATGACACTCTGCACCGATGCATCATATTTTGCGCCAGGGTTAGTAATTACCTCAACGCTGACGATGTCTTGTGATTTCAACTCATTGAGTTCGCTGGCATCACGCATGAGGCGGTTGTTGATGTAGATGAGCGGTGTGCCCTTGCCGAAGACTTCCATCTTGCCACCGTCCTTCTTCAGCACGCCCGGGATGTTGCGCAGCACATCCTCGGCGGTGCCCAGCTTGCTCAGAATGGTGCCCTCAACACTCGTGAGCAATCCCTCGCGGCCCAACTTGTGAGCAGGGCGTTCGCCCTTCACGACCACCTCGCCCAGCAGTGCGGCACCGGGCTGCATCACGATGTCGCCGACACTTGCAGCGCGCGCTTCCACCCAGCGGGTGGCATAGCCCACGCATGAAATCTTCAACAGGCAGTCATCGCAATCGGTCGTTAGGGCAAAGGTGCCATCCTCGCCTGTAACTATACCTTGAACAAAGGCCGAGTCGGCCCGATTCATCAGCACCACGTTGGCATAGGGCATCGGCACTTGGTTCTCGTCCAGCACACGGCCCGTAATTGTGCCAGCTATAGCGGCGAGAGCCATAATAATAGTTAGAATAACGGTAATCAATCTTTGGATCATATTCATGTCTTTGTTTTGGTTGTTCAATGGCAAAATTATCGAGACCAAGTACAATAGAGACACGCACTAAAGGGTGAAAAGTTGCAATTCCGGGCTGTTGAAACCGCATTTTCACACTTTAGGGTGTTAAAAATCCTGGGTTTGCGTTACTGCTTCTTAATGATAAGGCTTTTTAAGTCTCATCGCTTGGCTGGGCGAGGCTTTTGGGGTAAATTTGCGTGACTATAAACCAGAAGACCGATATGGCTAAAGTTGAAGAATTTTTCACCCTGACCAATAGCGTCGAGGGCATTGACGACGAGCGGTACCAGCATCTCGATCCCATGATACGCGCCATCGATGCGATGGCCAATGCCACTTACCAGAGCATATACGTCATCGACTACCTCAGGCAAGGTTTCTTGCACGTGGCGAGCAATCCACTATTCCTGTGCGGTCACACCGCCGAGGAAGTGAAGCAGATGGGCTACCGCCTGTATATCGACCACGTCCCTGCCGAGGAGCAACCGATGTTGATCGAGATCAACGAAGTGGGTTTCAAGCGCTTCAATGAGGAACCCATCGATGAGCGCAGTCGCTGCTTTATGAGCTATGATTTCCATATCATGAACGGTGACGATGGCTATCTGGTGAACCACAAGATCACGCCGTTTGCCCTCGCGCCCGACGGGCGTGCCTGGCTGGCCATGTGCGTCGTGTCGTTGTCTCATCACACCACGCCTGGTCACATCGAGTTTCGCCAGAAGGGGCAGCCAGTCTATTGGGAGTATGACCTTGACAGTCACCGCTGGCAGGAGCACAAAAACATTACCCTGCGCCCACAGGAGAAGCAGGTGCTTATCCTGAGTGCGCAGGGCTATACCGTACCGCAGATCGCCGACAAGATGTGTCGTGCGTTGGATACCGTCAAGACCTATAAGCGGGCGATGTTTGAGCGGCTGGGCGTGCGCAGCATTACCGAGGCGCTGACCGTTGCCACCAATCAGGGGCTACTGTAGAATTTAGGTCTTTCACTCGGCCTATTCAATGAGCTCCAGGCCGTAGGGGGTGTAGAGACGTTTCATCTCCTCGGGCTTGAGCATGTGGGGGTAGATCGGAGCATCGATGGCACCCTGGGCATAGCTGGCGATCTCATAGACCTGATAGACGACATGGAGTGCCGAGCCCTCGATATAGAAGTCGCGGGGCAGGGGCAGCAGGCCGTTGTCGGGGATGAACAGGTCATCCTTGTCATAGTCGTAGGCCTGCTTGATCGCCTTGAAGGTGACTTCGCGCAGCAGGGTCGTGTCGGCGATGATCTCATCAAGTGAGACGGCTTTCTCGGTCTTGAGGTCATAGGTGACGTAGTTGTTGGCATAGATGCCGTGTGCACCGCCGGCCATGTAGGAATAGGTGCCCAGGTGGTAGAGCAGCAGGCGGTCGGTCATGCTTTGCATGATTACGTCCACCTCGCTGGTCGATAACTTGCCGTTGTCCTTGACCTCGGTGACGGGCGTGAATTTCTTGACGTCATAGTCGGTGTAGTTGCCCGGATTGAGAAGGAAGTCGGTGACCTTGTCCAGCTGGTTGAGCTCAGCGCTGTCGGTCATGGCGCGGAACAGGGCTTGCTGGAGGTTGGGGCAGGGCTTGCCGTTAATCATCTGGGGCCAGAATGCCGAGAATGAGTTGTCAAAGTACAGCGTGTCGCCATCGTCATCGATGTAGGAGAACTGCTTGTCCATGTCGATGTTATTGAACTGGCACAGGGTGCTGTCGGTGACAGGTTTGTCGCCGCTGGCTTGGGTGCTGTTACTACAGGACCAGAGTGTGGTCATTGCCAGAAGGGCAAAAATGAGATTCTTGTTCATAGTCAATAATTTGTTTAGCATTGCGCCGCAAAATTAACGATAATTCTGATACTCTATTCCATAGGGGGCAAAAAAAATCCTCGACTCACGTCGGGGATTGCTTAACTAATTAACCTTCTAATACCATTAACATAAACCTTAAAACATTTTGTTTTTACTTGAAAAAGCAACTGTCTCGCGACACTTGATTTTTCATAACCTTAAAAACTATTACCATGAAAAACCAATGCAAAAGTAGCACCAATATGTTTTATAACATAATTTTCAAACATGAATTAACCAATTTTTAACATAAATTTAATATTTCAAGCCGAAATAAGTAGTCATTTAACAAATAGAAACAATCCCCATGGTCTCTATTGTGACAATAGAAGCCATGGGGACTGTTGATGCTTGGTGAGATGGATTACCGCCTGGTGAGGGTGGCGAAGTAGATCATGTCAATTTCCTCGTAGGAGAAGTCGCCGCTGAAGAAGTTGCCCGTCTTCAGCTTTAGGCAGTCGGACAGGCGCTGCAGCGCTTGTTCAAACATCTGCTGGTGGTCAAATGCCAATTCGGGCAACCGGTTAATGGGGAACCAGCGCGCCACGCGGGCATCGTCACCGCCCTGGACCTCCTGGACGTGGGTGAGGGTGAAGTAGGCAATCGAGATGACACGTTCGCGCGGATCGCGGTCCGGCGTGGCAAAGGCGCCCAGCTGCTCAATGGCGGTCACCTGGAGGCCTGTCTCCTCGAGGAGCTCGCGGCGGGCGCCGTCGGGGGCATCCTCGTCGATGTTGAGGAAGCCGCCAGGAAATGCCCAGCAACCCTTGTAGGGCTCACCACCCCGCTCGATGAGCAGGACGTTAAGGTGCAGTCCATCGTAGCCGAAGACCACGCAGTCGGTCGTCACTGCGGGATGAGGATACTTGTAGCAATACTGTCCTTCCATGCGTTTGTTGATTGTTGTAGGCGTCAAGTTCTCACTTGGAGCGCTCGTTGATGATTTTGTCGTAGTAGAAGTTGAGCACATCGCTTGCGGCGACAAACGACGTCTGCTTGCCGGCCAGCACGGTATCCTCCTTGATACTGAGCAGGCGTTCGATCTCGGGGTCGAAGTAGAAGCGCGCCAGCAGCTGCTCGTTGATGGTCTCGCGCATCCAGTAGCGCTCTTGCTCGTGACGCTTCTCGTCAAAGTAGCCACTCTGCTGGACGTGCTTGAAGTAGCGGTCGATCATGTCCCACACGCCGTCGATATTCAGGTCATAGTAGCCCGAGTAGGTGATGACCTCGGGCAGGAAACCGCTGGGGGGCAGGGGATAGAGGTGAAGGGCGTTGCGGAACTGGGCTGCGGCCAGGTTGGCGCGCTCGATGTTGTCGCCGTCACACTTGTTGATGACGATGCCGTCGGCCATCTCCATGATGCCGCGCTTGATGCCCTGCAACTCGTCGCCCGTGCCGGCAAGCTGGATGAGCAGGAAGTAGTCCACCATCGAGTGGACGGCAATCTCGCTCTGGCCCACGCCGACGGTCTCGACAAAGATGGTGTCATAGCCCGCGGCCTCACACAGCACGATGGTCTCGCGCGTCTTGCGGGCCACGCCGCCCAGCGACCCAGCCGAGGGGGAAGGGCGGATGAACACGTCCGGCTCGACGGCCAGACGCTCCATGCGCGTCTTGTCGCCCAGGATGGACCCCTTGGAGCGCTCGCTGCTCGGGTCAATGGCCAGCACGGCCAGTTTGTGCCCCTGCTTGATGACGTGCATGCCGAAGGAGTCGATCGACGTGCTCTTGCCGGCGCCGGGGACGCCCGTGATGCCGATGCGGCGCGAGTTGCCGGTGTAGGGCAGGCACTTCTCGATGACCTCCTGGGCGATGATCTGGTGCTCGGCATTGCGGCTCTCGACCAGCGTCACGGCCTGTCCCAGCACGGCGCGGTTGCCTTTGCGTATGCCCTCGACATATTCGGCGGGCGTCAGCTGCGGTTTGCGCTTGCGCTTGAGGTAGGGGTTCACGATGGGGGGCTGCTCCACACCGCTGTTGACTTGCAGTCCGGCGAACTGCTCGTCATTCTCGGGGTGCTGCTGGCAGCTGGGACACTCTTCGGTGTGCTGTATGATTCTTGTTTTCTTTGCCATTATTTCTGTATTGTCGTTTTACTGGTTGATTACTTGTCGATGATGCCCACCAGGCGGATGGTCATGCGCGGATTCACCGGGTCGTTGGTCATCAGCGTGAGGGGCACGTTGAGCAGGCCGTCCTGCAATTTGGAGGTGTCCACGGTGACAGTGACGGTGGCCTTCTTGCCGCGCTTGATCTCTTGCCTGTCGGCCGTGGCGGTGATGCCCTCGCCCTCGGGGACCCACACGCGGCGGATGGCCAGCAGGTCTTTGCCCTTGTTAGTGACAGTGAAGGTGCGCTGCGCTGTCTCCCCCAGCGTCAGTGAGCCGAAGTCCACCCTGTCGCCACAGTCTGCCATGATGGCGGGCGCATTGGCGCGCTGCCGGTCGCTCATGTTGTCAAACGACTCGATCACCTGTGCCATCACGAGGATATCGGCCGTTCCCGATGGGTCGTTGCCGGCCCTCAAGGGTCGGCTGCTCACCGTCAGTGTGTCGGTGTTCAGTCCCCATTTCGGCGCGTGGCCAGGTAGATAATGCACCGTCAGTGCCGTGACCCGGGCAGGGGGGACTGTGTCGGGGACGAGGGCGGGGTGCAGGTGGGGCTTGTCGCCGGTCACGTGGACCAGCAGGGTATCGGTCGAGGCGTTGTATGCGCTCAGGTAGAGCGTCTTGTTCTTGCCCTTCTCCAGTTCGCCGAAGGGGATGCTCGCCTGGCTGATGCGCAATGCGCCGGCACGCAGCGGGTACTGCTTGTCGAGTGTGGCGGCAGTGGGAATCACGTTGCCCGAGATCTCCAGGATCGTGCGTTGAGGGACCGTGTTGGTGAAGATGATGGCCTGCTTGGTGAACTGTCCAGGCCGCCCGGCAGGGTTATAGGTGATGCTGACGGCAGCGGTGTCGCCGGGTGGGATAGGGGACTCGGGATAGTTGACCGCCGTGCAGCCGCATCCGGCCTGTGCCTTGACGATCATCAAGGGGGCGGTTCCCGTATTGACCACCTGCATCTGGCACGTCACCTTGCCGTCCTCTTCCTTGATGATACCCAGGTCATGATGCCGTTCCAGCCACGTCACTTGGGGCTGGGCGGCAGCGGCCATCGTCATCAGGACAAGCAGCGATATGGTCAGGATGTACTTCACTTATTTCTTGGGGATGACGGTACCCGAGATGCGCAGTGTCGAGGTGCGTTCCTTGCCATTGGTCTTGACCTTGACGGTCTTCTTGAAGGCGCCCGGGCGGCCGATGGGACTGTAGGTCACCTTGATCTTTCCCTTCTTGCCCGGCTTGATGGGCTTGGTGGGGAATTCGGGGCGTGTGCACCCGCATGAGGCCGTTGCGTCGATGATCAACAGCGGCTTGTTGCCCGTGTTGGTGAACTCAAAGGTACACGACACGGGGCCGTCGGCCTCCTTGATGGTGCCGAAGTCATGACTCTTTACCTCAAAGGTAGCCTCGGCCTGCTTGTCGTCGGCCCAGCCGCTGATTGCAGTCATGCAAAGGACAATCATCGCTATGAAAAATCGTTTGGTCATTGCCATAATTCAATTAGTGTTAAGTCTAACCTGCAAAGTTAGGAACATTTTTTGGCTTACCGCACATCGAGGCCAGATTATTTTGATATTCTTGACCAAGTAGCCCTCGACAAGCTGATGCGCAACCGCACCACGCTGGTCATCGCCCGCCAGGGCGCCTACAAGCACCTGGTGGATATGCAGACGTTCTAGCGGTGAGCCATTAGCCGTTAGTAAAAACCAAAAATTGTGTAGTTTATTAGTTCATCATTGCGTCTAACGGGCAAATCACCATTGATCAAGTAACAACAATGGAACTGAATGAAGCCAATATTGCGCGCATCATCCGCGAGAACAAGGGCGCCATCTGCACGGCGTGAGCCGCGGTGGACTCTGGCTGTAGTCGAGTTTTGTTATTTTAGATGGTAAAAAGAGTGAGTAAAGCGTTTTTTTAGTACTTTTGCATAATAAAACCCAAAACTAATTGAATAATAAAAATAAATAGAATCACAATGAAGAAAATCTTGCTTTCTCTCGCCGCGGTGACGGCGATGACCGCGATGGCCGACACGCCGTTGTGGATGCGTTATGCGAGTATCTCGCCCGACGGCAACAAGATCGCCTTCTGCTACAAGGGCGACATCTATGTAGTGCCCAGCAGTGGCGGACAGGCTGTGCAGTTGACCTCACAGTCGAGCTATGAATCCATGCCCGTGTGGTCGCCCGACGGCACGACCCTTGCTTTTGCCAGTGACCGCAAGGGCAACAACGACATCTATGTGATGCCCTCCACTGGTGGCCAGCCCAGGCAGCTCACGTGCAATAGCGCCGCCGAGACGCCGTGGACCTTCAGCCCCGACGGCAAGTACATCTACTTCAGCGCCGCCATTCAGGATCCCGCGACCAGCATGCTGTTCCCCAGCGGCCGCTTGACCGAGGTCTATAAGGTGCCTGTCGATGGTGGACGTGCCACCCGCGAGCTGGGCACCCCGGCCGAGTACATCCGTTGGAACAAGACCGGCGACTACTTCGTCTATCAGGACCGCAAGGGCGGTGAGGACGACTACCGCAAGCATCACACCTCGTCCATCACGCGCGACATCTGGTGCTATGATGCCAAGTCCAAGAAGCATACCAATCTGACCAACATCGGCGGTGAGGACCTCAATCCCGTACTCAGCCCCGACGGCAAGACGGTCTATTTCCTGAGCGAGCGTGACGGTGGCTCGATGAACGTCTATTCGATGCCTCTGGAGCGCCCTGGCCAGCTCAAGGCTGTGACCAATTTCACCGTCAATCCCGTGCGCTTCCTGTCCATCGCCGACAACGGCATCCTGTGCTTCACCCAGGATGGCGAACTCTATACCATGCGTCAAGGCGGCCAGCCCAGCAAGGTGAACATCAGCCTGTGGCATGACGACAGTGACCAGATCCAGCGCATGTCGTTGACCCGCGGCGCTACCGATGCTGCCGTCTCGCCCGACGGCAAGATGGTAGCCTTTGTAGTTCGCGGTGAGGTCTTTGTCACCTCGGTCGACTATAGCACTACCAAGCGCATCACCACCACCCCCGAGGCCGAGAATTGGGTATCGTGGGGCGCCGATAACCGCACGCTGGCCTATGCCACCGAGCGCAACGGCAACTGGCAGCTCGTGCTTGCCACCATCGAGCGCAAGGATGACCCCAACTTCCCCAATGCCACCCTCATCAAGGAGGAAATCCTGATGCCCTCGACCACGGTAGAGCGCACCCGTCCCTGCCTGTCGCCTGACGGCAAGAAGCTGGCCTTTATCGAGGACCGCTTCTCGCTCAAGGTGTATGATCTCAAGACCAAGCAGGTGACCCAGGTGACCGACGGCTCGACCTGGTATGAGACCAATGGCGAGTTCAACTACAGCTGGTCGCCCGACGGCAAGTGGTTTGCCCTCGAGTTCATCGGCAACCAGCGTGACCCCTATACCGACATCGGCATCGTGTCGGCAAGTGGCGGCCCCATCACCAACATCACCGGCAGTGCCTACATCAGTGAGGATCCCCGCTGGGTGATGGAGGGCAATGCCATCATGTTCCGCAGCAACCGTTATGGCATGCGCAGCCATGCCTCGTGGGGCTCGCAGGACGACGTCTTCCTGGCCTTTGTCAACCAGGAGGCGCTTGACCGCTACAACCTCAACAAGGAGGACTATGAACTGCTGACCGAGGCCGAGAAGGAGGCCAAGAAAGCCGAGGACAAGAAGGCCGAGGAGGCCAAGAACAGCAAGAAGAAAGGCAAATCAGCCGCTACCGCAGCCAAGGCCGACGACAAGAGCGTCAAGGTCGAGCTCGACGGCATCGAGGACCGCATCGTGCGCGTCACGCCCAACTCGAGCAACATCTCGGGCTGCATGATCACGCCCGACGGCGAGTCGCTCTATTACCTGTCAGCCTTTGAGAAAGGGTACGACCTGTGGAAAATGGACCTGCGCAAGCACGAGACAAAGCTCCTCAACAAGATGGGCGGCGGCGGTGCCGACATCCAGGCCAGCAAGGATGGCAAGACGCTGTTCATCCTGGGCGGCAGCAAGATGCAGAAGCTCACGGTTGCCGGCGACAAGCTCGCGTCGATTGACTACAAGGCCGACATGAAGATGGACCTGTTTGCCGAGCGTGAATACATGTTCAACCATGTGGACAAGCAGATTACCAAGCGCTTCTACAACCTCAATTATCACGGCTGTGACTGGAAGTCCTATGTGGAGATCTACCGCAAGTTCTTGCCCCACATCAATAACAACCAGGACTTTGCCAACCTGCTGAGCGAGCTGCTGGGCGAACTCAACGCTTCCCACACCGGTGGCCGTTACTATCCCACCAGCGGCGAGGCTACCTCCGACTTGGGCCTCATCTATGACTGGAGCTATACCGGCAATGGCCTCAAGGTCGACGAGGTGATCGCCGGCGGCCCTCTGGCCAAGGCCAAGAGCCAGATCAAGCCCGGCACCATTCTCGAGAAGATCAATGGAGTGGCCATCGACCTGGACAACGACTATACCGAGCTGCTCAACGGCCAGGCCGGCAAGAAGACCCTGCTCTCGCTCTACAACCCCAAGACCGGCAAGCGCTGGGAAGAGGTCGTGAAGCCCATCAGCAAGAGCGCCCTGAGTGACCTGATGTACAAGCGCTGGGTAAAGCGCAATGCCCATGTCGTTGACAGCCTCTCGGGTGGTCGTCTGGGCTATGTACACCTCGAGTCGATGAACGACGCCAGCTATCGCGACATCTACAGCGATGTGTTGGGCAAGTATAACAAGCGCGACGGTATCGTGATCGACACCCGCTTCAATGGCGGTGGACGACTGCACGAGGACATCGAGGTGTTCTTCAGCGGCAAGAAGTATTTCACCCAGGTGGTGCGCGGCCGTGAGGCCTGTGACATGCCCAGCCGCCGCTGGAACAAGCCCAGCATCATGCTGCAATGCGAGGCCAACTACAGCAACGCCCACGGCACGCCCTGGGTTTACAGCCACGACAAGCTGGGCAAGCTCGTCGGCATGCCCGTGCCCGGCACCATGTCCAGCGTCTCGTGGGAGCGCCTGCAAGACTCGTCGCTCGTGTTCGGTATTCCCATCATCGGCTATCTGCTGCCCGAGGGCAACTACCTCGAGAACACCCAGCTCGAGCCCGACATCAAGATTGCCAACAATCCCGAGACCGTCATCAACGGTGAGGACCTCCAGCTCAAGGCGGCCGTCGAGGAACTCATGCGCGAGTGCGGCTTGAAGTGAGGGAATCTTAAAAATAGTTAAACTCAAGAGGCGTTAATGGCTATATCAGTAATTTACAGTACTTTTGCAGCCAAATTCGGAGAAAAGATGTTGATTTTAGACAATATATCGGATAAGATAATGCGCAACATGCGGCTTTTCTCTGTGCCTTTTCTGATGATTGAACAATTATCACTTAACAATAGATGAACTGTGACTTGGTGGGACCCCAATGCGGGTCCCACTTTGCATAAAATTATATAAAACCCTAAACTGTTACTTACTATGTCTGAATTTATCTCCGCCCACTTGACCGACATCATCGGTTACACTGCGTCGATCTGTCTGGTGCTCGGTTACATGCCCCAAGCTATCTACACCATCCGCACCCATGATACCGAGGGCATCGCCTTGCCCACGTTCCTGATGATGGGCCTGGGCGGTATCTTCTTCGCCATTCAGGGTCTGTTGCTCAAGAACTGGCCCCTGTTCATCACCAACGTCATCACCACCGTCTCTAGTGCCATCGTGTTTGGCATCAAGATGTACAATGACTACTGGAAGAAAGACAAGTGAGGGGATAACTGGAAACGGTAGCCCCTGTTTTCAAGTGTCATGTATCGAAAAAAGGGCCCGTTTTCTTTGGGAAATCAAGAATAATCAGTACTTTTGACAAAATTTCATGCTATGTGATTGGATGCACACCATGGATTTTGTGAAATTAACTCAAACCCGACCGAACTGCTCAATACTTCGGAATAAACTGAATATTAACTATATATATTGATGAATTTATGAGACTTAAACTGTTTTTGCTGTTATCACTCTTTGTGACCTTGCCGCTGCTGGCGCAGCGCGCAGGCGTGCAAGGTGTGGTAATAGACGCCAAGAGCGGCTTACCCGTCGTCGGTGCGACCGTGATGCTCGACAATCAGGGTAATGCGGCCACAACCGACGTGACTGGCGCATTCATCATCGATGATGCGCAGACGGGCAATGACGAGTTGCTGGTCCTGGCCTATGGCTACAAGGACTGGTCACAGACGGTGACCATCGTCAACAACATGGTTGACAACATGGGAACAATCCAGATCGAGCCGCTCTCGTTCGAGAGCACCCAGGCTCTGGAGTTCCGCAGCGCCATGGCCGATATGGCCCTGTCCGAGTCGCAGCTCGAGGATGAGGAAGGTAATACCCAGGAGGTGGCCCTCTTGAGCGGTGCAACCGACAACCCCTTCTATCAGGCTTCGAGCTACACCTTCAGCACGATGCGATTCCGCATTCGTGGATATGAGAACAACAAGACCGAGACCTACATCAATGGCGTTCCCTTCAACGACGGTGTGCGTTTTGCATTCAACTACTCGATGACGGGCGGCTTGAACCAGGCCTTCAGGAACAAGACCATCGGCATGGGCCTGCAGGACAATGCTTACGGCTTCGGCGGCATCGGCGGTGCCAACAACATCAAGACCTATGCAGCCGACTATGCCCCGGGTACACGTTTGAGTCTCGCCTACACCAACGGCAATTACCGCTGGCGCGGCATGGTGACCCATGCCACTGGCTTGAACAAGCATGGCTGGGCCCTGACTTTCTCGGCAGTCGGCCGTTATGCCGACGAGGGTGTCTATCCCGGCTCGTTCTACAACAGCTGGGGCTATTTCCTCTCGTTGCAGAAGGTCTTCAACCCGCAGCACTCGTTGACGCTGACCACCTTTGGCGCCCCGACCAAGCGCGCGGCCAACTCGGCCGTGTTCACCGAGGCCTGCAATCTGGTGGGCAGCAACATGTACAGCGCCGACTGGGGCTGGCAGGATGGCAAGAAGCGCAATGCCCGTGTGGTCGAGTCATTTGACCCCACTGCAATCCTCAACTGGCTGTGGAAACCCAACGACCACACCTCGTTGAATACCGGTTTTGCCTATCACAAGTCCTTCTACAGCAAGGCCGCACTCAACTGGCATGATGCCGCCGACCCGCGCCCCGACTACTACCGTTACCTGCCGTCCTATTATACCGACGTGTTTACCCAGGACTTCTACACCGACCGCTGGACTAGCGGTAGCGAGTATACCCAGATACGCTGGGACAACCTCTACCAGACCAACTACCTGAACAATTACCTGGCTGAGAAGGACGGTGTCGAGCGCGGCTCGACCTACATCCTGGAGAAGCGCCACAGCAACCAGTCCAGCTTCACGCTGTCGTCGGTCCTCAACAAGCGTTTCACCAACCAGCTGTCGATGCAGACCGGTGCCAATGCCAATTACACCGTGTCGTCCTACTACAAGACCGTCAAGGACCTGCTGGGCGGCAACTACTGGCTCGACGTGGACCAGTACAGCGAGCGCGACTTCCCCGACAATGCCGATATGGCCCAGAACGACCTCGACAATCCCAGCCGCAAGGTGGGTAAGGGTGACCGCTTCGGCTACGACTACGACCTGCTCACGTTCAAGGCCGAGCTGTGGCACCAGTGGGTGCTCAACCTGGCCAAGTGGGAAATGTTTGCCAGCATCAAGGGTAACTATTTCCAGTTCCAGCGCGACGGCCACATGCGCAACGGCCGTGCCCCCGAGAACTCCTACGGCAAGGGTGCGACACATCGCTTCTTGACCTATGGTGCCAAGGCCGGTATCACCTACAAGCTCGATGGCCGCAACAGCTTCTCGGGCCATGTCTTCTACGGTACCGAGGCTCCGCGCCCCTATGACGCCTACATCTCGTCGCGCGTCAAGGACGACGTGATCGACCTCAAGGTGGAGAAAATCTTCTCGGCTGACCTGAGCTATGCGATGAACTTCCGCAACTTCAAGGCGATTGTCACCGCCTTCTTCACCGACCAGCGCGACAACATCGAGCGCACCGCCTTCTATGACGATGCACGCAGCACCTTCATGAACTATGCGCTCACCGGTGTTCACAAGCAGTACAAGGGTGTCGAGGTGGGTGCCAGCTACAAGCTCTCTCCCTCACTCACCGTGAGTGCCGCTGCCAATATTGCACGCTACCAGTACAAGAACCGTCCCATGGGCACCCGCAGCTATGAGAACGGCGTTGAACCCGATGAGAGCAACATGGTTTACCTCAAGAACTTCTATGTGGCAGGTACGCCCCAGGAGTGCTACTCACTGGCCTTCAACTGGGCCGGTCCCAAGAATTGGTACGTTGAATTGAACGGCGCGTGGATGAACCGCTCCTACGTGAGCCTGTCGCCCACTCGTCACGAGACCATCGCCGACCTCTACACCCTTGCCCAGAGCGAGGAGCACCTGGAGCAGATGATCAAGGACATCAGCCAGCAGGAAAAGCTCAACGAGGCCCTGGTCATCAACGCCAGCATCGGCCATGTGATCTACATCAACCGCACGGCTTCGTTCAACATCAACCTGAACCTGAACAACATTCTTGACAACAAGGAAATCCAGACCGGTGGTTACCAGCAGGGTCGCACCGACACCAAGGACTACACCAACACGTCTACCAAGTTCCCCAACAAGTACTACTATGCTCAGGGGTTCAAGATGTTCCTGAACTTGGGTCTGCGTTTCTAATCAACCATTCATCTCATTCAACTATCAACAAGATATTAATAAAACAAACAATACAACCACTATGAAACGTTTTAATTATTATCTCAGCCTGATGCTCCTGTTGGTGTTCACCGCTGCCTGCAACGATGAGTTTGACCAGCCGCCTATGGTGATTCCCACCGCCGAGCACACCCCCAACATGACCATCGCTGAATTCAAGGCCAAGTACTGGCAGGATGTTGTCAACTACATTGACACCGTCAAGGAGGACATCGTCATCCATGGTTGGGTGACCAGTAGCGACGAGAGCGGTAACATCTACAAGTCGCTCTATATCGCCGACGAGTCGGGCGCTGGCATCAACATCTCGATCAACCAGAACAGCCTGTACAACAACTACCGCATCGGTCAGGAAATCGTCCTGCCGTTGAAGGACTATTTTGTGGGCAAGTACAATGGCCAGCAGCAGCTGGGCTATCCCGCCTTCTATGAAAAGGGAGGCGTGTGGGAAGCTACCTTCCTGCCCCAGGCCATGTGGGAATCGATGGTCGAGATCAACGGCCTGCCCGATCCCTCCAAGGTTGAGCCCGTCGAGGTCAGCATCAGCGACTTCCAGGGCAAGACCGACAGCGAGACCCTGTTGAAGTATCAGGGCAAGCTGGTGCGCATCACCGGCGTGACCTTCCAGGATGCCGATGGCGTGACCACCTATGCCGAGCCCACTGCAACCACCAACCGCAACGTTGTTGATGCCAACAACAACACCCTGGTGGTGCGCAACAGCAACTATGCCGACTTCAGGGCCGACGTCCTGCCCGATGGCGAGGTGGACATCGTCGGTCTGCTCAGCTTCTATGCTACCCGCGAGAATGCTTCGGGCACCTGGCAGTTCTACCTGCGCAGCATCGATGACGTGATCGGTGGCGGCAAGGAGGGTACCAAGAGCAATCCCTTCACCGTTGCCAGGGCCATCGAGTCCCAGAACAATGGCAAGGGTTGGGTGGCTGGCTATATCGTCGGTGCCGTGGCCCCCGAGGTGACCAGCGTGAGCAGCAACGCCGACATCGAGTGGAAGGCTCCCACCACGCTTGCCAACACGCTCGTCATTGCCGACGATCCCAACTGCAAGGACTACACCAAGTGTGTTGTCGTCGGTCTGCCGCAGGGCAGCCCCTTCCGCGAAATGGCCAACTTGGTGGATAACCCCATCTACTATCAGACCATCATCAAGGTGAAGGGTAATCTGGCTCCCTACATGGGCATGCCGGGTATCGTCGACAACATGGGCACGACCGACGAGTTCGTTCTGCCCTTCTCGCGTCCTCTCGATGAGCTGGAAGAGGGATTTGACGATGCTCTGCCCTCCAGCTGGACCAACATCAAGGTATCGGGCGACAAGGCCTGGTATCAGACGGCCTACAACAACGACGGCTATGCAGCCATGACGGGCTACAAGGGCACCAATCCTCCCTTCGATTCATGGTTGATCACCCCGCCGCTCAACATCAAGAATGCCGCCAGCAAGAACCTCAACTTCAGCACCCAGGTGAATGGCTATGGCAGCACGACTACCGTGTTTGAGGTCTATGTGCTCGACTCCAGCGATCCCACCAAGGCTACCGTCAAGGCCAAGCTCAATCCCGCGCTGGCTACCGCTCCTGCAAGCGGCTACAGCAGCTGGGTACCCTCGGGCGACATCGACCTGAGCCAGTGGGCCGACGGTGTCTATTACATCGGTTTCCGCTTCTATGCCACCCAGGATGCCAACTATGCTACCTGGTGTGTGGACAACGTGACCTTCGGCAAGGCTCCCAAGCTGCCGACTTCGTCCGACTTCGAGACCATGCCCGCCCGCACCACCACGCTGGGCACCTACACCTCGGCTGCCGGCTGGACGGCCACCAACAGCACCCTGCTGGAGGGCGGCGCTGCCGACGGTAACCCCGTCTTTGCCTTCATCGGCTATGCACTGGGTTCCAGCAGCGAGTATGCCAAGGCTCCCACCATGAACGGCGGCACGGCAACCACCGGCTCCATCGTGTCTCCCGTCCTCAAGGGCGGCATGACCAAGCTGCGCTTCAACTATGGCTGTGCCTACTCGGGCAAGGTGCTTTCCTTCCGTGTTGACGTGAAGCAGAACGGCAATGTGGTCAAGACCTGGACTGTCACCAACAACGATGTTGCCCAGAAGACGGCCTACTCCTTCGAGGAGGCTTGCTCGGTCAATGGCGACTTCACTATCGAGTTCACCAACCTCTGCCCGTCCAACGCGACCGGCAACACCAAGGATCGCGTCTCGGTATGGAATGTCAACTGGGATCCCGCTAACTAATAAATCATTTTCATCATGATGAAGAAAGCATTATCAATGGCCCTGGCACTGGTGGCATTGCTGCCGGTGCTGGCCCTGGGCCAGGACGGACAGGCCGATGTGCAGCAGGAGCGCCGCTACACGATGTATGGCGTGATGTTCTACAACCTGGAGAACCTGTTCGACACGATCAACAACAACGGCCAGTACGACTTTGAGTTCTCGCCTGCTGGCGCCCGCCAGTGGAACGGCACCAAGTACTGGCAGAAGCAGCACAACCTGGCCTATGCCATCAGCCAGATGGAGGTCAAGGGCTCGCCTGCCGAGGGTCCCGTCATCATCGGCGTCAGCGAGATCGAGAATATCACCGTGCTGGAGGACCTCGTGCGTCAGCCCGAGATCAAGAATCGTCACTACCAGATCGTTCACCACGACAGCCCCGACCGTCGTGGCGTCGATGTGGCCTTCCTGTACAATCCCCGTTTCTTCAAGGTGCTCAACGTCACCACGCAGCGCATCAACAAGTACCTGCCCGACTATCCTGAGTTCCGCACCCGTGACCAGCTCACCGTCACCGGCCTGCTGGCTGGCGAGAAGGTGTCGCTCATGGTCAACCACTGGCCCTCGCGCCTGGGTGGTGAGGAGCAGTCGAGCTACCTGCGCGAGGCCGCTGGCCGCATGGCACGCGAGACGATGGACTCGCTCCTGCGTGACGACCCCAACCAGGGCATCATCTTCATGGGCGACTTGAACGACGACCCCCAGAACAAGTCTTGCAGCGAGGCTCTGGGTGCCAAGAAGGAGATGAAGGACTGTCCTGGTGACGGCACTTGCTTCAACCCCTGGTGGAATATCCTCAACAAGGGTATCGGCACGCTGGGCTACAAGGGCAACTGGAACCTGTTTGACCAGATCATCTTCACCGACTATTTCTTGAAGAACTACGACAGCAAGGACAAGCCCACCTTGACCTACTCACGTGC
>JAFTFA010000185.1 GCA_017449785.1 Muribaculaceae bacterium
AAGCTGTAGGGCCTCGCCTTGGCGTGGCCGTTCCTGACAGATTGGCTTCCAATGTCAGCCTCGGTATTGCGTCCAGAAAGTATTGGCTAACAGATATTTGCGGATGCGCTACAATCTTGGCGTTGTGTGGCCACGCCAAGGCGAGGCCCTACACTCACCATGTTTCGGATGAGTTTTTACTTTTTACCGGACAATAGTATTTATTAATATTCTGTTCAATGCTCTTTAGTGCATTTGTAAACGCCCCACGTAGGAAGAATTACCAATAGCAATAGCGTAATTTCCACTAAGGCGTATGAGCCGAAATAGTCAACCAAAGTCTGGAAACCAAGAATTCCATCAACCAGTAAGACCAAGACGGCAAAGCAGCAAAGGAAAGATACAGCTGCATACTTGATTTTTCTTTTCTTCAGTTTCACTTGATGATCTCGCTAAATTGGAATATCCGATTGATGGCTTGCGCCTCGTGGGTGCGTCATAATTGGTATCTGTAACCTTTGATCGAGCTTCGCTCGAGAAATTGAACAAAATTATAAATAAAATTAGAATAAAAAATTATTTTGTTTAATTTTTATACAATTTTGTTTAATTTCTCGGCCGCTAGGCCGATTAAAAGACAGCAACTGAATGATGACACAGCCTCCTCGGCTTGCACATAAATTGGAATTAATCCGATTGATCTTTTATTTGTCGTTCTCTATCAGATGCTTTCCGGATTGTATTTGAGCACATCAGATGGCCAGCCCGTCACATTCCTGCCCGTATCCAGACGGCGGATCTGCCCCAGGTCGTCATCAGTGAGGGTGAAGCCGAAGAGGTCGATATTCTCTTGCATGCGTTCCTTGTGGGTGGTCTTGGGAATGATGATGATACCGTTCTGGATGAGGAACTTCAGGGCTATCTGAGCGGCGGTCTTGCCGTAATGCTCACCGATGGTCGCGAGTGTGGCATTCTTGAAAATGCCATGTCTCCCCTCGGCCAACGGGCTCCATGCTTCCAGCGCCACGTCATAGGGCGCCAGGTACTCCATCATCTTGCGTTGCTGGTAGAGCACATGTGCCTCACATTGATTCACCACGGGCATCACCTTGGCCCCGTTCACGATTTGGGGGAAGGTGTTGGGATAGAAGTTCGACACGCCGATGGCTTTGAATGCCCCTTGTGCGTAGAGTTCTTCGAGCGTTTGCCACATCACTGTTGGGTTGCCCACGGGCCAGTGCAGGAGCATCAGGTCAACATAGTCGAGCCTGAGTTCTCGCATCGAGTGCTCCACCGTGCGGAGCGTCTGATCACGGGTGTAACAGGGCTCACATATCTTCGTGGTGACGAACAGATTCTCTCGGGCCAACCCACAGGCCCGCACGCCGTCGCCCACGCCTCGCTCGTTGTAGTACATGGCCGCCGTGTCGATGCTCCTGTAGCCCACGCTGATGGCATCCTCAACCACCCGCTGCGTTTCCCGCCGAGGGATATTGTACACGCCCAGGCCGATCATCGGCATCTCAACGCCGTTATTCAATGTCTTGTATTTCATTATCTTCCTGATTTATCTTTCTGTCAATGATGCAAAGGTAGTGATTTCTCGCCAAACGCTCGCTGGCGCGGTGATGTTACTCTTCTTTTTATGGCTTGGTGTTGATGCCGGCACGGTGGGCCTGCTTCATCTGCAGGGGGCGGGGGATGTTGTACAGGCGGCCGTCCTTGACGAAGTGGGCGCCCGTCTGCTTGAAATGGAACGGCACGCCCGATGCGACACACTGGCGGCGGATGTCGAGCACCCAGTCATAGTTGCACACGCGGGCTTCGGGCCCTGACTCGCCTCCCACGGTGACCTGCTGGCACCAGTCGCCCAGGCCGTCCCGAAAATCGATCGCCTCCAGCAGCGGCTCGCAGATGACGGCCTTGTGGCGGATGGGCAGGGCGCCGAAGACGGGCAGCCGCTCATCGGTGCGCCGCTGGTTCTCCATGGTGCAGGCGATGGTCACGTTCTCATATCCCTCGCCCCAGTCGTCGGGCAGCGACTGCATGATGCGCTCGGGCCGCTTGGTCACGATATAGAAGTGCAGGTCGCTGCGCAGCCGCATCATCCGCCAGGCCTCGGCACGCCACGCGTCGGCCTCCTCGATAAAGAAGTCCGACGTGAAGCACGTCCACATCAGCGTCCCTGGCGGCACTTTCCAGTCACCCTGGCGGTCGTGCCTGACGGGCAGGTTGAACGATGCCGTCTTGTGGACGATGTTGGAGTCCTTCTCAAACTCTGCGTCCCTGCGGTACACATAGCAGTGCATGCAGCCCTCGCTCTTCTTGTGGCATCCGTGCCACAGGTTCCACATCTTTCCCATCATGCCGTCAGTTGATGGCCAGCAGTTCGATGTCGAAGATGAGCGTGGAGCCGCCAGGGATGCCGGGTTGGGAAAATTTGCCGTAGCCCATCTCGGCGGGGATGTAGATCTCCCATCGGTCGCCGATGTGCATCTGCCGCATGGCGATGATCCAGCCCTCGATGAGGTCGCGCAGGCGGCACGCCAGGGGCACGTCGCCACGGCTGCTGTCGAATGTCGCCCCATCGATAGTCTTGCCCGTGTAATGGGCGGTGATCACGCTGCCGGGCGTGGGCGTCGCACTCGTCGCGTCTCCCTCGGCCAGCACCTTGTAATAAATGCCTTTTGGCAGCGCCTTCACGCCGTCTTCACGGGACTTCGCCACCAGCCAATCCCTGTTGGCCTGCACATATTGCTGATTCTTGTTCTTCTTCATATGTTTCTTCATCAATCACAACACCTCATATAGTGTGCAAAAATACCGCTTTTTCTACATTTTATGATGTGTTGAGGCAAAAAACTGTTCACACAAAGAAGATGACATCATTCGCATTTCGCTTACTCCAATAAGCGAAAAATGGCCAAAATCGCTTATCATGATAAGCATTTTTCAGCCTTTTTCCTTGCCTCAGCAGGTGCGTAACATGTGCCCGTCATCGCCCATGTCATAGTCAGACATGAACAGCTCACGGGCAAAAGCCTTGAAGTCACCTGAGAGAGCAGTAAGAGCAAAGCCAAACTTGTTTGGACTCTGCCGAGCGTAGCCGATTTTATGTATAAATTGTGGATTAATTCGAGTCAACTGTGCATGGCCTTGACGGGCAGCGGCCCGCACTAACTTTGCATCGGAAAAATGTTATACATGAGCGACGGCGGCAAGGGCAACTTTGCGAGTAAGCGAGCGAGCGCAACGGGGAACTCGTTTTCCATTGCCGAGCGGGAGCAAATTCGCCGAAGGCAATGATGACATTTTGAATAACTTTGGCTGCGCCTCAGCCATTAGAGCCAGCTCTATGGCATTCGGCTTGCACAAACTTTGTTTCATCAATGCGGCTTCACGGTATCATTCCTCTCCCGTCAAGCAGAGGGCCGTGCGTAAACACGACAAAGGAGGGATCGCCACACCAGGGGCGTTTCCCTCCTTTACCGATGAAAAACTTTTCGAAGTCATTAGTGAATCCCCAAAAAAATTGTAATTTAAGGCTCCTTATTATCATAAACTCAAAAAATTATGCTAAATTTGCGACCAGCAATCCAACAGATTGCTGCAACATTTTGAACTAAAAGAAGCGTATTGCTCTTACTTGTATTGGAAAACGTAGGAAATTTTCTTTAAAGGCAAGTGTGACAATGCGGCCTTCACGCTTCGGCGTGGGCTGCAATTTCTACATTTCCTTTAATGGTTTCCTACGACCATCCAATAGAGTGTGGCGATTCAGTTCACGCTTTTATTGTATATCCACAAACCGCCCATGAGAACTGCATGAGCAATAGGAGAAACTATATGAAAACACTTAACCAAACTCTACGTTCAATCCTGTTAGCCTTCGCCTTAATTGGCACCATAATTTCGGTTAAGGCCTATGATATGTTTGTTAATGGCCTTTACTTCAACATTACAGGCAACGAAGCTGCAGTGACTTACATAGACTATAATTCAAACTATGGCCATAATTATTATTCGCAATATAGTGGCCATGTAACAATTCCCGATAAAGTCACTTATAACGGATTAAATTACACTGTCACGGTTATTGGCCCTTACGCTTTTGAGAATTGTAAAAATATGACTAGTGTGGCATTACCAAATACGATTACAACCATTAGTAATAGTGCCTTTCATAATTGTGATAAGTTGGTGAATATAACTATTCCTACATCGGTAACGTTTATTGATGGATCTGCATTTTATGATTGTGATGGCCTCACAAGTATTGTAATCCCTGACTCGTTGACAACTATTGAAAGTTATGCTTTTTATAGTTGTGATAAGCTTTCTAATTTGTTCCTTGGGAAATCTTTAACGTTAATTGGAACTGACGCTTTTAGAGGCAGTCCATTGACTTATATCACTTGTTTGGCTGAAACGCCTCCAACACTTTATACATCAAGTTTCAATAGCTACGCAAACACGACTCTTTATGTTCCAGTTACTTCAATTGAAGCGTATCGGACAGCTAGTGTATGGAAAAATTTTAAAATCATTACTGACTTTAAGCCAAATTACCTTTCACTGGATGATGTAACGACGATGCACAGTGATACAATTGTCGTTCCTGTGATGATGGAGAATGAGAACGAAATCACAGCGTTCCAGACTGATATTTATATGGTTGAAGGTTTTGAATTGCTTAAAGTTGGTGATGAATATCAGGTGGAGTTGTCTGAACGTAAAGGGCGCGACCATGTAATTATGGCAAGTGAAACACCAGATGGTGCTGTACGTGTGGCAAGTTACTCGCCCAGCTTAAAGGCATTCAAAGGAACAGAAGGAGCATTATTCTACCTGACAATTAAGGTTCCTGATAATGGAAATGGTGTTTACCCGTTTACTCTAAAGAATACCCGCTTAACTACACTTGATGAAGATGAAGTGTTGTCTCCCGATGCGTCATGTAACATAAATGTACTCCCGTTTATTTTAGGTGATGTTGATGGCAGTGGTGAGATTACGATTGCCGATGTTGTCCAAACAGCTCGATATATTCTTTATCTGAATCCTGAGCCGTTCATTTTTGGTGCAGCCGATTTGAATGGTGACGGGAAGATAACGATTACCGATGTTGTGAAGATTGCTAACCTGGTATTGGATGCAGATTATGGCAACTCCTCTTTGATGATGCCCAAGCATGCTGTAGCTACAAGTGAATGCATGAATGGGGCCATCATCAAGAATGGCTCGATGTCCACAGTCAATGTCTCGTTAGAGAATTCTATAGATTATACTGCTTTTCAGTTTGATGTCATCTTGCCGCAAGGCATGTCAGCAAGTGATTTCGCCCTTGCAGAGCGTGCAGATGATTTGGGTTTGAGAGTACGTGACCATGGCAATGGCCGGGTGCGTGTTCTCGCTTATAGCCCTGCTTTGAAGACTATAAAGGGCGACAATGGCAATATCCTGTCATTTGATGTGATGGGTGAAAATGATATCTTGATTGATAACATTGCACTGGTAACTCCCGAAGGCGAAACTATCCATGTTAATGGACTTGCCTTGAATGCTGGCAACGTGACTGGAACAGAAGAATTGACCACAGCAAAATCTGTTGAAAATGTCAATTACTTTAACCTTGCGGGTCAACAGCTGAATCAGCCCAATAGCGGTGTCAACATCGTTGTCACC